>DAIQNC010000526.1:2829-3077 GCA_036788655.1 Ktedonobacteraceae bacterium | reverse complement strand
GAGCGCTCGATCACATCGCTCTGGAAGGTCGGCTCGCTCACGTTCAGCACATACATACGCGGCTTCAACGTCAGCAGGAAAAGTTCGCTCAACACGCCCTGCTCCTGTTGTGAAAGCTCAACCTCGCTGGCAGGTCGCAGGTCGCTGAGAGCCTCTTGCAAACGGTGTAGCGTCTCCAATTCTTGCTGATACTTTTTGTCGCCGGACTTCGCGGCACGTTGTGTACGCTCGATACGTTTCTCGACGGT
>DAIQNC010000526.1:2062-2819 GCA_036788655.1 Ktedonobacteraceae bacterium | reverse complement strand
GGAGAGGTCGGTGAGAATCAGTTCGGTATTGAGGCTATCGAGGTCGCGTATCGGATCGACAGTCTCATTGGGATGTGGCACGTTAGCATTGCTGAACGTGCGTAGCACAATCGCCAGCGCATCGGCATTGCGGATATGCCCGATAAATTCCGCGCTCAACCCTTTGCGCTCCTCTTTGCCGCCAGCATTCGCCTGTCCCATACCCGCGACATCAACAAACTCAACGGTGGTATACGTCGTCTTTTTGGGATGAAAGATGTCCGCAAGCGGTTGTAGGCGTGGGTCAGGAACCTGCAACATTCGCCTGTACCGTCCCCGTCGCATAGCCGCCGATGGGCGCATCCGCCTTCGTCAGCGCATTGAACAGCGTCGTCTTCCCACTCTGTGGAAGCCCAATAATACCTATAGTGAGAGCCATGAATTTGTATGTCCTTTTCACAAATGAAACTATATTGTAGGGGTCTAATGATGAACATTGACAGATTATGATAGACATTGGTGGAGTGGTGGGCAGGGTGTAATGAAGTATGCCCGTACATCTCAGCATCCTCCTACGATTTCAGAGATGGTACGATCCCCTTGCTTTATACCGTCTTTATTCTTTATTAAGCGTTTCAAGCGGGTCGCAGGGTGTAATGATGAAGATTAACAATTTAATCTGGATATGGGTAGTACGTGAGCCAGGGTGTGATAGAATCAGACCCCTACACTGTGACGGCAAGCATTGTTTCGTGTGATGGAACCACAGTGTAGGGGT
>DAIQNC010000526.1:0-2052 GCA_036788655.1 Ktedonobacteraceae bacterium | reverse complement strand
CCGCTTGCCACACCACGACTGTCCACATTATTTTGTCAACTTTCATAATTAGACCCGTGCATCTCAGCGTTGTTCCACGGTTTTTCGTCCCCGTACCTTTCTCCATCTCACACTGTTCCGGCAACGCTGAGATGTACGGGTCTAATTCATTACACCCTGCCCACCACTCCACCAATGTCCGTTGAAGTTGTTAACGTCCACCATTAACCTGCGCTCTTTTGTTATCGTAATGGCTTCTATTGTACTACGTTTGCAAAGTGGAAGGATAGCTCTTTCTGTCTGGCTACACCCCTGCTTCGACCCCTTCCACCTGCCCCACACCTTCATCTCGCTCCCCCTTACGAGTAACCCGTTTCATGGTAGACTCCGCATCCTTATCAATCACAGTTAGCGCGATGAGAGAGCCTATGAGCGCAAGTCCTGCGGCGGCGAAGAAGGCGGCGTGATAGGCGGTCATGTTCGGAATAAGCGCATTGTTCGCACCCATTTTGAACGGCCCGACGGCGTTGAGGACACTACTCAGGATAGCAACACCGAATGCAGCCCCTAGCTGGCGTTGCGCGTTGTAGAGCGCGGACGCACGTCCGGTATCACTCGACGAGATGGTGGAGAAAGCGGCGGCCTGTACGGGCAGGAACGAGTAGGCCATACCTGCGCCTGTCAGGAACATCAGTATTCGCATGAGCCACAATGTGGTATCGCTTCCCATGAGCGATAACAGACTCATCGTCACAGTGACGCCGAGCAAGCCACCTGCCATGAGACGACGTGGCCCGATATGCGGATAGAGACGTGCCACAATCTGCGTCGATAGCACAACTCCGATGGCTTCGGGAAAGGTTGTCAGGCCCGACATGAGTGCGGAGACACCACGTCCCTCTTGCAGGTAGAGCGGCCCGATGAACAGCACTCCCAGGAAACCAGCACTCGAAAACAGCGCAATGAGGTTGCAGGTACGAAAAATTCGGTTACTCAACAGCCGCAGGTCGATCATCGGCTCCTTCGTTCGTAATTCAAGCACGACGAAGGCAACAAGCACGGCTATACCCACAACGCCGCAGATAAGGATGTCCGAGGCAAGCCAGCCGTGCGACGGCCCTTCACTCAGCGCGTACATGAGCAGCGCAAGTCCTGCACCAGCAAGCACAAAACCTGTCACATCAAATTTTCCTGCACTCTGCTCCTTATGTTCATACAGGAAAAACAAACCGAAGAGACAGGCCGCGATACCGATGGGAACGTTGATGTAAAAGACCCAACTCCATGAAAATTGATCTACCAGAAAGCCACCCAGCACTGGCCCCGTCGCAGGTGCGATGACGGTAGGAATGATGAGGATGCGCGAGACCTGCACTCGTTGCTCTGGTGGAAATGTGCGGTACAGAATAGCGTTTCCAACCGGAGTCATCGCACCACCTGCTGCCCCCTGCAAAATGCGAAACAGCACGAGCAGCGTGAGATTTCCAGCGAGGCCGCAGAGAGCAGAGTCAATGCTGAACAGGGCCAGTGCCGCTAGAAAGATACGTTTTGTCCCGAAGCGATCACCCAGCCAGCCCGATGCAGGAATGACAACCGCCAGACTGACGAGATAGCCAACTACGATTGCGTCAATCGAGGCATTAGATGCATGTAGATCTTTCGCTATTGATGGCAGCGCAACGTTCACAACGGTACTATCCATGATGCTCATGAACATTGCCGCCACAAACACGATGCTTACACTGACTTTCGGGTCGATGGTACGACGATGCATGTATGATTACTCCTGATGAATGCGAAGGTTAATAATTCATTACACCCCGTCCACCCACATAGTAAACGTCGTTGCATCAGTACGTGTGCTTACAGGTTGTTGCGCCTCTAAGTCAGGATAGCCTACGCGAATCAGGCCAACCATGTGCTCTGTCTCTTGCGCCCCGACGAAGCGGCGTAGCTCAGGTGATTGGGCAACGGCTCCGCTACTCCACGAGGTTGCGAGTCCGGCGGCATGTGCGAGCAACATGAAATTCTGAATAGCACAGCAGACTGCACCATAATTCTCTTCATCAATCT
>DAIQNC010000525.1:0-3358 GCA_036788655.1 Ktedonobacteraceae bacterium | reverse complement strand
GTTTCACCAACGCTGAGATGTACGGGCATAATTCATTACACCCCTTTCGCCACGCACCATGCTCACCATCACCTACTAACGTTCACCTTGCTACAATCGTGGAAAGATTCTCCCATGTACGGGCATAATTCATTACACCCCTTGCTCACCCACACTGCTCACCATAACTATCATTGCCCACGTCCCGCATCCGTAAAACTACTCGTAAAGATGCTCACAACCTCTTCCGGGTCAGGCGCGGTCAAAACCTCTATTCCTACAATCCACTTCACCCACTCGAAGCCGCGACGCCCCGGTGCAACGAGGCGCAGAGGGAAACCATGCTCGTATGAAAGAGGCTCATCACCAACATGCGTAGCTAACAATGCCTTACGTGCCTCGTCAATTGGTAGACTCCAGCGATAGCTGGTGACAGAGACGAAACTGACATACTTTGCCTCTGGATGTACGCCGATGATATCGAGGAGACGCCCGATATTGATACCGTGCCATCGTTGTGTGCTGTAAAATCCCCCCGTGCAATCCAGTGTTGCCTCTAACACATCGCCTACTGAGGTCAACTCGTCATAAGAAAAATCGTGCGATGTCGTGACTGCACCACTCACAGAGAGCCGCCACGTCTCTATATCGAGCGGACGCGGTTGGTCTGCTACCCAACTGGATGTAGGAAAGCTATTCCCCATGAAACTGCCGCTTTCACGTGAGCCAGTAAAGCGGCGGCTTGCCCCTGGAAATTGCTGCGAGCGTTCGGCAAGTTGCTGTAGGGGCCAGAGCCCAATGCCGCCCACGAGCAACGTGCTGAAATGCAAAATACGCCGCCTTCCCACGATATCGCGTTTTCGCAAGCGTTTGGCACGTGCAAACATGTGAACGAGAATGGCAACGGTGATGACAAAGCCTAGCAGAATGTGCCAGTTCAACAGGTTGAAGTCTGCAACATCCAACTCGCCACCGACGACCCACCATATGCCTGAACCAAGTGCTAACGCGACAATCAACAGGGCCAATACACCAAAAATGGTGCGTTTATCCCAACGTCTCGGATGAACTAGCCGGGGCCAGACGCGCTTCACCTTGCCCCATAGGAGCAGCAAGAGCCAGAGTCCTGCTATTCCGTGTAGTGCAAAGATGAACCACTCTTGCGGTAGACCGCTTATCAGACTTATCAAACCCAGGAGAAAAGCGAGACTAGCCGCAAGGGCAATGCTCCAATCGGTGAGGCGCGGTGACATGACATTAGTTCCTTATTTGCGTGATTCAATATTCATCATTATACCCTTTGCTCGCTCGACCATGATTACTCATATTGAAAAAAAGGATGAAATAGTTTAAGCTTTGCATATCAACGTTTGCTTTCTTCATAGGTATAACCGTTCCACATACATAACATACATATACGAATCTGATGTACAGCCGTATAAATCATAACACGACATGGATGGCGACAATACCACTTGTCAGTAGAAAAAGGGGAAATCAATGCAGATTACAGCCGCAGTAACACGCGAGAAGGCGCAACCCTTTGTCATCGAGGAAGTAGAGATTGATGAACCACGTTCGGACGAAGTGTTAGTAAAGGTCGTAGCTACAGGTATCTGCCACACTGATATGGTCGTTCGAGACCAGTGGCTCCCCGTACCACTTCCCATCGTTCTTGGTCATGAAGGCGCAGGAATCGTTGAGCGTGTGGGGCAAGGTGTCACAAAAGTGCAACCGGGCGATCACGTCGTACTCACCTACGGCAGATGTGGGCAGTGCGTCAACTGTCTGGACGGGCATCCCTATTATTGTTTCCATTCATACGCGCAAAGCTATGGAGGTGGACGTGCCGATGGTTCCACGGCACTGCATCAGCACGGACAGGACATACACAGCCATTTCTTCGCCCAGTCCTCGTTTGCTACTTACGCTCTGGCGAAAGAGGGGAATGTCGTGAAAGTGCGCCCGGATGTGCCTCTTGACATGCTTGGGCCTCTGGGATGTGGCATTCAAACGGGGGCAGGAGCCGTGATGAATGGTATGCGTCCTCACGCAGGAACGAGTATAGCCATTTTCGGGGCCGGAAGTGTCGGCCTCAGTTCCATCATGGCGGCACGAGTCGTAGGCTGCACAACCATCATCGCCGTTGATATCAAGCCTGAACGCCTCGCATTAGCCAGAGAACTTGGGGCAACCCATACGATTCATGGCGGCGAGACCGATGCGGTGCAGGAAATTCAGCGCATTACCGGAGGGGGAGCCAATTACACCCTCGAAATGACTGCCTCTCCACGCATACTACGTCAGGCAGTCGATGCACTACAAATTGGAGGTACATGCGGCGTCATCGGTGTAGCTCCGAGAGGCACAGAGGTAAGCCTTGATATGACGGGACTGCTCTTCGGCAGGGCGGTACGCGGCATTCGGCAGGGTGAAAGCGTCTCCGATAGCTTTATTCCACAGTTGATCGAACTCTACATCCAGGGACGCTTTCCCTTCGACCGTCTTCTCACGTTTTATCCATTCGATCAAATCAATCAGGCAGCCGAGGATACGGAGCATGGTCTCGCTATCAAGCCTGTGCTACGAATGCCCACATAAATCAATATTTCATGTCGTGGCGTGACTCGGCAATACTGTAGGGGCCTTAATTTTTTACGCCCTGGTTGCCAATGTACAATCATCGAAGCGATACGAGGGCGTAATAAATTAAGGCCCCTACAGTATTGCCGAAAATGAGTTATTTTGAGAAAGGATACCCATGAACACCAAATCAACCGATGCTCACGAAATGCTCACAACCGCAGCCCAATCGGCTCATGACGGTCTGCTCAAGTTCGAGACACTGCTACGTTCCCTTAGCGATGCTGACCTGCATCGTGCAGACACTGAGGGGGGTTGGACGGTAGCACAGATTGTCTCGCACATTCAAATCTGTGGCCTACTCTGGATTGCCGACCTTGAACGTATGCGCCATGCGCCAGAGATGTTCATATTCCGTGAGGAACTGGGACACGATGCTGTTGGCGCACCACCACACTCATCTCACGAGGCAGCGGAGCGCATTGCCAGTGTACGACAGGCTCTTGAGGTCTGTCTTCCTGCCGTTGATCCAGGCATCGCGGACAAACAGCTTGAAATCACAACGCTGGGCAAAATGACCATCAAGGAGTGGATGCCGCCGCTTATAGGCCATTTGTTAGGACATGTCGAGCAGGCCAAAGCAATTCTTCGTCAACGCGGAGTTCTTCCAAATGAAGCAGGAGCATAATGGGTGGATTGTATCCATGTTGTGCCGTGATAAATCACGACACAACATTATTAAGAACACAGCCGTGATAAATCACGACACAACATGTAAGGCCATTATTCTATATAA
>DAIQNC010000524.1:0-3368 GCA_036788655.1 Ktedonobacteraceae bacterium | reverse complement strand
GTTGTTATCTTGTAGCCCAAAATGGCGATCCACGCAAGCCAGAAATAGCAGCGGCGCAGGTATATTTCGCGGTTTCTACACGCGCTCACGAAATGCATCAACTTCGCAAGGAACAAGAGGAACGCTTAGAAATGCGGCTCAAAGTCTCTGATAGCTTTAAGCTGCTTGCCGATGCTGCACAGGGAGCAGGTGTACTCTCGAAGAACTTTGGTATTTTCAATGATGCGGGGTATCTGGGCTTGCATCATCATACCAGAGAAGAGTTGATGACGATCAAACATATTCCCCCTCAAGAGGAGTATCTTGATAATATTGGTCGCGCTGAACTCTCGGCTATTGACTTTAAAAATACTCAGACCGAAGAGAAGTTGCAGCGTGACCAGGTGAAGGACGAGGATAAGGCAATTGATACTCACTACTTTGTGGGTTCTCAGGTACGAAAAGCAATTGAAGCCATCAATGCGCCTATGCCTGAAACGCTACCTTCAGCACCATCTATCCGCAAATTGGTTGAGGAGCGACGTAGAGCCGCTAGGAAACGCCGCTTGAAAGGGCAAAAACAAGACGAACAAACCTCGCTCTTTGACAATCCAGATACTACAGACTAGAGCAACCATAAAGGATACATTTTCATGCTCATCTGAAAATTAGCACATTCTCACATTACGAAAAATCACAACTCACAAGACACTTTACAAATCGCAAATTTCCAGGTATCCTTGTACCGTACAGAAAAAAGAAAGGCGCAACGCATATGTATTATACCTGTCCGCATCATCGTTAACTGTCTTTTGATAGACGCACCACTCGCTCACCACCTTATATGGTAGCGATTCATTGTTCATCACCTTGTAGAGCGGCGATTTATTGCTTGCGCCCACAAAACGATGAGCAAGTTTCACGTCTATTCAGCAGCCAGTTATTGAGATGGGGCAGGAAAGATGCACACGCGCACGCCGTACCATTTCCCCTTGTGTCACATGTCCTTTCATATGTGACAGCACAGTTCACATCAACAAGACCGTTCATACCTGATGCCTGTGTGTCCAAATGCTCATGTCCCTCTCTATCGCTTTATGACCTGAATACCTTATGGCTATAAGAATTTCTACGTAATGAGAGGAACTCTCCATGTCTTCGACGCTCTCACCTGAACTAAATACTGCAACTACCGATGAAAAACAATCGGACAAGCGACGTTATAGCGGCTATGGCGAATTGCTCGCAACGTACCTCAAACCACAATGGCGGCGAGTCGTGTTGCTTGTCCTCATGCTCTTCGGTGGTATCGCTCTGCAAATCATCAATCCACAAATTGTGCAGAACTTTATTGATACGGCGACGACACATGGCCCACTCTCGACGCTTCTCTACATCGCGCTGGCCTTTCTCGCAATTGCTATCCTGGGACAAATCGTCGCCATAGGAGAGGCGTACATTGCGGAAAACGTCGGCTTGACGGCAACCAATCAGCTTCGTGCCGACCTGATGCTGCACTGTTTGCGACTCGACCCCGTTTTTTACACAACACATACACCTGGAGAGCTTATCGAGCGTGTCGATGGCGACGTGCATAAGCTAAGTAACTTCTTTTCGCGGCTCATGCTTGTCCTTGTAGGCAACTCGTTGTTGCTCGTCGGCGTCCTCATCATGCTGTTCCGCATCGACTGGCGCGTTGGTGGCGCAATGACGCTCTTTGCCACCGTTGCCTTCATCCTTGTCAATATCGTGCGAAATGTCGGTGTTCCCTACTTTGAAACGGCAATGCAGTCTAGCGCAGACCTGTTTGGCTTCCTTGAAGAACGTTTCTCTGGTACAGAGGATATTCGTTCGAGCGGAGCAGTCAACTATGCAATACGTGGACTGCAACAGCATTCGCGCTCTGTCCTGCGAAAGACGCGCTTCGCCTCACAGGTTGGCCTCACCTCGTGGACAACGATGCTTTTTCTTTTCACCGTCGGAACAGCTATCGCTCTCGCACTCGGCGTCTACCTGTACCGAAGTGGAACCATTACGATTGGCACGGTCTACCTCATCTTCGCCTATACAACGCTGCTCGAACGTCCCATTCAGCAGATAACGCGCCAGATCGAGGATTTGCAACAGGCTACGGCAGGTATCGCACGTATTCGTACCCTGTTTCAAGTTACAAGCAGCATCAACGATGGAAAAGGTACAACAGTGCCATCGAAATCGCTTTCTGTAGAAGTACAAGATGTCTCATTCGCTTATACAGAAGACGTTCCTGTACTACAACACATCTCGCTTTCGCTCCGTCCGGGCGAAATACTGGGTTTGCTTGGTCATACGGGTAGTGGCAAAACAACGCTCACGAAATTGCTTGTACGCCTCTACGACCCACAACAGGGAAGTATACTGCTCGATGGCGTAGATATAAGAACAATGCACTTGAGCGAACTACGACAGCATGTAGGCGTCGTGACTCAGGATGTACAACTTTTCCATGCCAGTGTACGCGATAACCTGACCTTTTTCGATGCTAGCATCCCTGATGAGCGCATCCTGCAAACGCTCA
Source organism: Ktedonobacteraceae bacterium (assembly GCA_036788655.1). GTDB lineage: Bacteria > Chloroflexota > Ktedonobacteria > Ktedonobacterales > Ktedonobacteraceae > JBBQVS01. The sequence continues at coordinate 832 of DAIQNC010000524.1, read as the reverse complement.
ACGATATCGGCCTGGATAGCTGGTATACCACGCTTTCGGATGGTCTTGATACGCGGCTGGCTCCCGGTGGTAACGGACTCTCAGCAGGTGAGGCACAGTTGCTCGCCTTCGTGCGTGTCTTCCTGAAAAATCCAAGTCTCGTCATTCTCGACGAGGCATCATCGCGGCTCGATCCGGCAACTGAACGGCAGTTAGAACACGCCATAGACAAACTTTTGCAGGGACGCACCTGCATCATCATCGCGCATCGACTCGCAACTGTCCAACGCGCCGACACCATCATGATTGTAGAGGATGGCATTTGCCGTGAATATGGCTCACGAACCGCGCTTGCCCAGAACTCACGCTCACGGTTCGCGCAGTTGCTGCATATAGGATTGGAAGAGGTACTCTCATGACAACACCATCCACATCGAAAGAACCATCAAATCTCGTGCTCATCTGGCGCATTGCACGCTATCGCCCGGCTATCTACATTGCCAGTGGACTCCTTGCAGGAGTTTCGTTCTACCTGTTCCCACTCGTACCGGGACTCGTGGTGCAGCAAATTTTCAATAGTTTGACGGGAAACGTACCTGCTGCACTCAATATATGGGGACTGCTGGCACTGCTCGTTGGGGCGGTACTGGCTCGTATCATCGCGCTTTTCTTTTCGGTCAGTGCAGAGGTAACACTGGGTCAGGTATCATCTGCGTTGATGCGTCAGAACGTATTCGAGCGAATCCTACAACGTCCGGGAGCGCGTGCCTTGCCAGCATCAGCAGGTGAAGCCATTAGCCGTGTGCGTGATGACGCCGACGAAGTATCGCACTTCGTCACCTGGACGTTCGAC
>DAIQNC010000523.1:0-3382 GCA_036788655.1 Ktedonobacteraceae bacterium | reverse complement strand
GGTCAAATCTGGGATGTCAATTTTCGCAGGGTTGCGAATGTCGAGCCACCACATGTCGAAGATGTGATGGTGTTCTCGCAACAACTACTTGAAACAGTTGATAACATGCAAGATATGCTACTTGCACATATCCAACCATGGACAGGTGGCCCCGAAAGTCTCTTCGATAGAATGCTCACCATTGATAGGACACGATGCTATGTCTCACACGCAAAACCCGTACCGCAACGTAGTACGGGCTTATGGCTCCTCGATAGACCACTCGTCTTCGATAAAGAGCATGTCGATAAGACACAAATCAGGCATATGTACCTTATGCAATATAAGGATCATATCGGAAACAGAGCATATACACGAACGCTAACGATTCCTTTCGTTGGCTATCAACGTCCGATAGACGAAATTCCTGTGGGAACATTGGTGCGTATCTCACTGGCACGCTGGTTTGCTCCTTCATCGGTAGGTGAGGAGCGGTGTTATTTGCAGTTGTCGGGATGGTACTCCTGAGACAACGAGGACTATTCCGCAAGTGCTGCGACGAGTTCGCGGCAAAAGTCTGGAATGTCTTCGACCACACGTCCCCACACCATATGCCCTTCACGAAATGCTGCCGTGTTCGTCCAGATGCCGCCAGCGTTGGTAATATCGTCTTTGATGCCTGTTGAGCCGACTGCTTTACGGCCTTGCATGATGCCTGCCGAGATGGGAACCCAGCCGCCATGACAGATGGTCGCAATGATTTTTTGCTGTGCATCCATCTCACGTACAAGTTGCAAGACTTTCTGATTGCGCCGTAGCTTATCGGGCGCCCAGCCACCCGGAATGACGATGCCATCCAAGTCACTGGCAGAAGGGGCTTCGTCAATGCTCACGTCTGGCTGCATTTCCAGGCCATGTTTGCCATGTACCACGTTGGTTGAAAGCCCAATGACGATGACCTTTGCTCCTTCTTCGCGCAAACGCATGACGGGAACCCAGAATTCCAGGTCTTCCACTTCCTCAGCTACAAAGACGCCGATAGTTTTTCCTGATAATTTCATCTTGCTACGCTCCATTCCTTGTATAGTAAAGGGACAGAATGGTAATCTTATGGCCTAGTGTATCACAGGAACTGGTACTAAAGCGTAGTCGAGTAAAGCCATGTTGTCTTAATATGCTCATGATTGGTCACATAATAAATTCCCATGTACGTGTTATCTTTAACATATCTTTATTATGAAAGGTATCTCGCATTAACATGACTATTTTTCTGGTTTCCCCCGATGAATTGCAACTCAACATTTCAGCTTTCCATATTCTCGATACCCGTCCCTACGTCCATTATCTTGAAGGCCATATCCCCGGTGCGGTTTGGATGGGATGGGATATATGGTGTGAGGATGCCCCAATTCATGCTGGATCAGCTTTGAAGCAACCGGGTTACTGGGGTGTTTTGAACGATGATGCACCAGAAGCACTTGCGGATACATTAGGACAATTTGGGGTGAGCAGTGAGCGTCCCGTTTTAATATATGCCGATGGGCCGCGCTCAAAAGGTCGTGAGGCTCGTGTGGCATGGATGTTGCTCTACTTCGGGCTTCCCTCGGTCTCGCTACTGAATGGGGGATGGAGCACATGGCTTCGACAAGGTGGTGATATACAGACAACAATATCACAATTTTCATATAGCCGTATTCGTCTTAATATACAGGAGAATAGGCGTGTGCGATTACATCAAATGCTCGCTACTATGAAGCAAGGTTCACATCCGCTCTTTATTGATACTCGCTGCTACCGGGAATATATCGGACAAATCTACGACTATCAGCCACGTCTGGGGCATATACTAGGAGCTATTCATCTGCCATATACCGATTTTTTCGATGATGAAGGGTATTTTGTAACACGAGACGCCTATTTTCAACGTCTTCCATTAGAGATATTGTCGGCTAGTCAATGTATCCCTTATTGCGAGGTGGGTGTTCGTTCTTGCCTGTTTGCGTTGCTACACGAACTGTATACGGGGCAGGTGATAGCGAATTTTGATGGCTCTCTCATGGAATGGGCGTTGGATGAGACGTTGCCGATGGAATTGTAGAATGCACCTGAGAATCTCATATTAACTAGTGGAGTTGCTGTATTCGTAGAACCCGATTTATCGATGGGTTCACGAATGCAAAAGGAACCCATCGATAAATCGGGTTCTACGAAGGTGAATGTGTGTTGTCATACTCCATACCTTGAGCATATTTTGAGAATAATTCCATGAACCCGTAGGTTTCTTTGATACACATTGCCCTATACTTTTCCTGAAACTCAAGCAGGGAGAGGTTGCTTCATTGGAAAAATCCTCTCCTGTTTAACTATGCGCGTTGTACGCATGGTTTGGTGAGCAGGAAAGGGTAGTATGGCTACGCTGGATTATGTACTGCCACTAAAGGTGAATAGACCCTTCCCCTGGCAGCGATTTCTTCTTGACAGTCTACTGGCTTCGGTCAGCACACTTCTTGTTACGACGATTATCTTTATATGGAACTTGTATCCGCGTATTCCAAACATTTCAATAGTCTACTTGCTCGTTGTAATCACACTGGCGAGTACACGTGGTCGCTACGCAGCAATTTTTGCCTCACTCGTTGCCTTTGTATCGTTCGATTTTTTTATTGTTCCGCCAATTTATACCCTTACGATGTATCGCCCGGAAGAATGGATTGCCCTGTTTGTCTTCTTATTCGATGCCGTGCTGACCGGACATCTCGCATCCACGTTGCGAGTAAGAGCGCAAGAGGCGTCGCGTCGGGAGCGCGAGACACGTATTCTGTATGATTTAGTGCGTACTGCGAATGCGGAAGAACAACCAGAGAGCCAGCTTCTTGTGATTACCAGAGCTATCGTGAATATCTTCTCTTCCTGGGGCGTCAACGATTGTTCTATCCTACAGCCCGATGATACCGGAACGTTGCGTGTACAGGCGAGTGCCTATCAACCTGCCGAGAAACTCACACTGTCATCCGACGAGATGTCTGTTGCAGCGTGGGTCATGTTGCATGGACACGTGAAAAGTTTGTATGAACAGGCATCTGCGGCTCTTTCTACGTCCGCCGCATTTGTTCACCGCATGGTCGTGAGTAGTACGGCAAAAGGACGTGCTGCGAGTCGTTTGCTGCAATTCATTCCCTTAAAAGTTGGTCAAAAGACCGTCGGCGTATTGAGATTGAAGATACAAATTGACCCTCAACAGGTGAAGATAGAAAAATATATGCAGGAGGGAGAGTATTCTTCCGATACACAATCCGCCTTTTTCTGGACGTTTCTGGATCAGGCTGCGTCGCTCATTGAGCGTGTGCGTTTGCAGAAAGAGAATTTACGTATCGAGGTCTTGCAGCGTACCGATGCGTTACGC
>DAIQNC010000522.1:2769-3406 GCA_036788655.1 Ktedonobacteraceae bacterium | reverse complement strand
GAAATCAAGAAGCAGGGCATCGTGCCACCTGCCGAGCCGCCGACTCGTGTCTTCGTCGTCAACATCAGCAAATCGACGGAACTCAAGAATGCCGTTGTGCAGCTCGTTGCCGACCTGCGACATGCGAATATCAAGGCAGAGATGGCCTATGGAGACCGCAGCTTCAAAGCCCAGATGAAACGCGCTGGCTCCTCGAACGCCGAATACGTCATCGTGATTGGCGAAGATGAACTTGCTCAAAATGTGGTTAGTGTGCGCCGCTCTGGTGAGGAGAGCATTAAAATAGCGCGAGAGGATATTGTGACCTACCTTCTCAGGGAAGATGAGAAATAATGACGCTTTTCCTACGTATCATGCTGTTTCTCAGCTCATACGTGCCGCTCGCGGCTATACTCTTTATTCTGTACCTGCAAAGCCAGCCCATTCTCGCATGGGTCGCACTGGGGCTGGGACTAGTGGGGCTATTGTGGCTACTCATCTACTTTTTCGGCTACATACCACGTTTCTCACCAATTGAGGATACGGTGATAGAGCAGCATGGGCGTGGCAGCGAGGTCATGGGGTACATCGCAAGCTATATTGTTCCCTTTGCCACTATCAGCCTCAACGGATGGCAACAAATCGTTGCGCTCGGCAT
>DAIQNC010000522.1:594-2694 GCA_036788655.1 Ktedonobacteraceae bacterium | reverse complement strand
CGGCATCTTTCTCTTCATACTCGGCATCGTTTATATCAACTCGGACGACATGCTTCGCATCAACCCCATGCTTAATGTGTTTGGCTATCGGCTCTACGAAGTCAGTCTGAAACATGGCTATGAAGGTGAGACCTACGCCCTCATCACACGCCATCGCATCACACGTGGTAGTACAGTATGGCTAGTCGCACTCAAAAGCGGCATCTATGTTGAAAAAAATATACAGACAAATAGAATACATAAGCAGAGGCAATTACAAACACAACATATATCGCAAAGTGAGGAGCAATAATATATGAGCGATACACTTTCAGCACCCACGACAGATACGACATCTCCTGATACCACATTCTCAACCGTCACAACCATGACTGCTATAGACCGCTCCCAGCTCTTCAAAGATATACTCGACCTCGACCTGCACGGCTATCCTATAAGCATCTTCCTAGCATCAGTAGTCAGGAATGACGCTATTCCACATTTCGCACGTCTGGACATAACCGAGCAACTTGCGGATGATTTTCGTCACACACTCGGTGCATTTTTGCATACATATAAAAAACGATTAGAAGAGAACGACCTGACCTTTCGAGATTTCTCAACCGAAGGCAGTCTCGACACCTATGAAGTCGAGACCTTTGACATCAGCAAGTATCAACCCGTGCTTGAGCAAATAGACCCACTTAACGCCTATTCAGGAATTGAGACGTTCGACAACGACGAAAAATTCGTCGCAGGAATGCGTTTCTACGTCCTCATGGTGCAAGTGCCGAATAGCAACCCCATCTATCTGTTCCGCGTCCACACACGACAAAGTATACTGGGACGCTCAACACTACTCACGCTCTTCAACAATAAAGGAGCCTTCGACCGCATTCACGAGTCGGTCATGGGCTTTGACCAGCAATTCGACTGCCTCTGTCGTAGCAACATTTTGTTCATCTTCGACAAACGCAATTTTCAACATATCTTCCGTTACTTCGACACTATCCGGCACGAGGCTCGTCAGACGCTCACCGCCATCAACACCAACGTTCCCATCCAGAACCTCGACGAGATGATACACGCCTGTGAAGGAAACGTTGCGATGCTCCAAAAACTCAAGCGCGTCTCAACCAAACCGTATCTCAAAAACATTTCAATGAAGGACATCAAGCGCGTTATCGACGTTCACAAACTCCCAGTGCAGATTGTCGAGGACAATGGGCAAGAAAAGCTGCTCTTCGACCCTAAGGCAAAAGCAAAGGAACGCTACCTGCTGCTCCGCATTCTCAACGACGACTACCTCAAATCGGTCATGACCGACACAAACTATGAGGTAACAGATAAACGCGAAATGTGAACAGCACATGCCTCTACAATGTCGCCAGAATCGTGTATGATAAAGGCGTAGGGACGTTATTCTGCATTTTCATTTCTGAATCGGTCATTTCGTAGACCCCGATTTATCAATACAGCGCAATGACCCTATCGATAAATCGGGGTCTACGAAATGACCGGATTCTGTTGTAAACGTTCATCAGAACGCAAGGCTAGTCCGAAGACAATTATTTCAAAGGAGAAATTCATATGTATTGTTCACAATGCGGCGCATACAACCAGGATGGGGCGCGTTTCTGTCAGAACTGTGGCACACCGTTACAAGCTCCTGGTGCGGTTCAACAACGTCCACATATTCCGCCTTATCCTTCATCACAGCAAACCGAAGAGGGCTATGAGCCTGCACAGCGACAACAGGCACGTAGACAAAGCGCACCGAAACCACAAGACCCATACAAAGACCAGATTAAGCAACTCAAACTGGAACTCAAGCAACTCAAACTCTATCTCAAAGAAATCAACACAAAGATGTCAACCACTCGCGCACAGTATCACGAAACATCGGCCTTTGTGCCAGAAGGTCTGCTGCATCGAGGCTACAAATGGTTCGAGGATATGCGTCTACTTGGCCCACAACAACAGAAGCAACAACTTCAGCAACAAATCATACAGATGGAGCAACAATTGCTAGGTCTCGAACAGGCCCAAAATCAATGGAAATTACAAAATCAGCAATAATATGAAGGAACTGGCCTCCATGTTGTGCCGTGATTTATCACG
>DAIQNC010000522.1:0-584 GCA_036788655.1 Ktedonobacteraceae bacterium | reverse complement strand
TGGGTTTGCGTCTGGTACACGCCCGTGATAAATCACGGCACAACATGGAGGCCAGTTCCTTTAAGATTCATTATCACACCCTTTGTTCCACACTCGGCATTCCTTGCATCGTCTGTTGCATCAGAAATTGTGTTACCGCCTGTGTGCTACCTGTCTCACGGTAGACCGCTATCTGACGGTCTGCGCCTGTCCCACGTCTGTCTTCCATAAGGCCGCGCAGGTAGTTGATTTCGCGGCGACTCCCCAGGTCGTCAATAACATCATCGACGAAATCGAGCGTTTCGTGGATAGAATCGCGCATGGGCATGGTGCGGGACTGCACAAAATCGACGACCTCGGCATCCAAACCGTAGCGCATGGCTCGCCACTTGTTTTCTTCAATAAAGTGACGCGGCAACACGTGCGTCATCTGATTATGCTTATGCATCCACGCCAGTTTCGCAACAAGAGCCTGACACAAGGCAGCAATGGCAACTGTATCATCGAGCGTAGCTGGCATATCACAGACGCGAAACTCGACGGTGTTGAAGAAGACGTGAGGGCGAATATCCCACCAGATGCGCTTGCCGTTGTCGATACATCCC
>DAIQNC010000521.1:3045-3442 GCA_036788655.1 Ktedonobacteraceae bacterium | reverse complement strand
CTTAGTTGTCCCAACCATTCGGCCCGACACGCTCTTCATTCCCTATCACTATGCTCACGAACATGCCGCCAACCAGCTAACCAATCCAGCCGTTGAGCCAAACGTCAAGATTCCTGAATACAAAGCCTGTGCCGCCATCGTGGAAAAGGTGAATACGCCTGCTCCCACTGGCGAGACAGGCGCAAAGGAGAACTTTACCGCCGAGAACAGACCCAAAATGTTCCCGTATACCGTCGGCGAGACCAAAGATCAGCCCTCGAAAAAGGCCAAAACATATTAACCAGGAACATGTAGGGGCGTTATTCTATAACGCCCGTGTAATTGCCCGTCAGGTTCCACTAGCACACGGGCGTTATAGAATAACGCCCCTACATATTTCCGCAAGGAGAAATATATG
>DAIQNC010000521.1:0-3035 GCA_036788655.1 Ktedonobacteraceae bacterium | reverse complement strand
CGCGTTGCATTGGGTGTCGTTCATGCGAGGCAGCATGTCGTGAATGCGACTCACATAAAGGCGAGAGCATGGTCATGGTGGATTTCGTTGCACGTGATGTGAGCGTGGCAACGCAACCCACCGTGTGTATGCACTGTCAAGACCCGCTTGCCCCCTGCGCTCAGGTCTGCCCTGCGATAGCCATTCTCATCACGCCGGAAGGCGTCGTGCAACAGGCCGACCCTTCGCGTTGCATCGGATGCCGCAACTGCGTCTATGCCTGTCCCTTCGGCGTCCCCAAATTCGATGTGCAGGCGCGTCTCATGAAAAAGTGCAACCTCTGCTATGACCGCACGAGTCAGGGACTCAAACCCTGGTGCGCTCAGGTCTGCCCGACTCAGGCTCTCTGGTATGGCGACTACGAAGAGTTTGCGAATCAGCGAGAAGGTCATCCTGTCAACTTCACCTCGTTCGGTGAGCAGACAGTGCGTACTAGAGTCTATCACGTGCTACCAGCGGAAACACCAGCCCTTAATATCGCATCACTGCTCGACAGGCGAGATGAAGGTCTGGAGCAACCGGAGCGCGTCAGCGAGGAGGCATGGGTACTATGACAACTCCCGAACCAACGCATCGTCCCGTTCCAACACGGCGGAGACTCCTGAGTCATCCGTTGCTCACACGCTGGCGGTCTGAATTTCCCTATCACTGGGACGCCGACGACCAGGTATCGCGGCGCGAACTGCTGCGCTTCACCGTCATGACATCGGGAACGCTCTTCGTTGCAACCGCTGGACTCGCTATTCTCAGCTACTTGAAGCCGCCTGTAACCGTACAACGACAGGCCATCGCGCAAATCTCAGATATTCCAGTGGGTGGTGTTCACTACTTCAATTATCCAGAAGCTGATAGTCAGGCTATTCTGCTGCATCCAGCAGAGGGACAATTCGTCGCCTTTAGTGGAAAGTGTACACACCTCTCGTGCGCAGTCTTCTACGATGAAGAGCAGAAGCACCTTGCCTGTCCCTGTCATGATGGTGTCTTCGATCCTCGCACAGGCAATCCTATTGCCGGGCCGCCGCAACGCGCCCTGCCTCGTATTCTCCTACAACAGGATGGCACAACGATTTATGCCACAAAGGAGATTCCACAATGAACGATGCGCAATCTATCCTGAGCGAGACAACCAGTGATGTTGAGCGTAACCCCTCGCCGGGTCAGGTTGGCATTCTCCTGGCATCACTCGCTATTGGCATTCTGCTGATGGGTATTCAACTCTGGCTGTTGACCATCGCACTCGACCTCTACCTGGGTGGGTCGAGTTCCTACATCTGGGTACTCGCCATCATCTCTGGCCTCGTCTTTGTCGGCGGCCTCTTAATCTTGCGTATCCTGAGACGCCACCCTCAAACACGTCGAGCGCATCCAGAAATGGTAGGCGTCTACGGGCATCACGATGTATTCACATCGCATCGCTAACACCATCTATCGGGAACTTCATGTATGACGCCCTGTTGTCAATACGCGAATCGTCGAAAGTGCGCGAGGGCGTCATACATGAAATCCTGACAGATGGTGATTACGAAATGGAGATGGCACATGGATAAAGACTCGCGTGTACCATATCGTCGCTTTCGTGGACGCATCGACCGCGAACACCCGATTGGCGGCGAAATGTCCGACATCGTACAGGGTATTTTTCGACGCGCTCGCTTGAACTGGCTCATGCAACACTACGCACGAATACCCATCCTGGCACTTTTCAGCTTCATCAATGGCTGTATTAGCATTGGCTTGATGTCGGTACTGGCGGTGTTGACGCATTCGCCCTTTATTTTCCCGTCGCTCGGCCCAACCGCGTTCCTGTTCTTCTACACGCCAACAGCTCCATCCGCATCGCCACGCAACACGATTGTCGGTCACGCTATCGGTGCTGTGATGGGTTATCTCAGTCTCATGGTCACAGGTCTGACGATGGCTGGTCCTGCAACCGTGATAGGGGTATCATGGCCCCGTGTCATCGCCGCCGCACTCTCACTTGGCCTCACCGCAGGTCTCATGGTACTGCTCAAATCGCCACATCCACCAGCAGGGGCAACCACGCTTATCGTCTCACTCGGCATCTTACGCCAGCCCTGGCAACTTGTCCTGCTCATGATTGCGGTCATTCTACTCACGCTGCAAGCTCTCGCCATTAACCGTCTCGCAGGCATACCCTACCCTCTCTGGAATCCACATCAGGAGCCAGAGGCTGCATCCAAACCTACTCCGACAGAGCAAGGGCAAAAACAGTAGGTTTCATTGTTGCAATAATACGAATATCACCACCCCACTTCCTATTAACATCAAAATAATACACGCCATAATGATAAGCGCAAAGGTATAATTGCGCGTTGAACGATCAAGACTTTCATCGGGCGGCAGGTTCAGCGTTTTGCGATCCAGGCGCGTTGGCAGTTCGCGTTTCGCCGTCATTGTCTTGAGGCCACCTGTTGCTAAGTCCCACGATTGCGTGGCAAAATCAATCGCGTGTTCAAACGGCATATTTTCCGCGATATCGTCATCATTCAAGAGTGATGACTCCGAAGGAAGGGACGTGCGCGGCACAGCCGGGTGTATCGAGGGGAGCTTCAGGGAAGGCGGATACGTTACCTGTGCCGGTTGTGCAGGTAATGACACAGGAGTAGGTGGTAGCGGCGAAGGGGTAGAGCGAGCAATGGACAAGCGTGTTTCAGTTACAGACTGCATAAAGGAAAGAGACGATGAGGGCGTCGATGGAGGAATTGGAGTTGAAGACGACGAGGACGAGGTAGTAGATTCAGGTGTCTGAGGACCAGTCGGGGGCGAAGCCTCTTGATCGAGTGAAGGCATCGTGGAATCGAGTGGAGTAGTTGGGACAGGTGATATAGGTGCGACCATATGCGGACGACGTGGCACACTGGCAGCGTGTTGGGAATAGCGCGAGTCTTGAGCGTCAGGTGTGGACACGATAATCTCCGCCAGGGTACGTCTATCTCATCGTACCATTGATATCAACTGTCAGAAACGGCATACGA
>DAIQNC010000520.1:0-3443 GCA_036788655.1 Ktedonobacteraceae bacterium | reverse complement strand
ACCATTACACAACACTTCTCTCTGTGAGAACTAATGCGACAAAAACCTTAGAAAAGTCCGGGTAATTCTTAGAAAAAGCTTAGGACACCTTAGAGGTATCTTATAACACAGATAAACGGAAGACATGGGGGAATAGTAACAGAATACAGAAACCCATTTTTTCTAGTACAATTTTCCCTGTCCACCTCCGTTTTGTCCGCCCCTGCTCATGCATAATTTCCCTTCATACTCATATCCAACAATACCCATACGAGTATCGTTATCTCCCATTACCACCTTTTCACTTACCACTTTAATGAAAACAACGGGTGATTTCAAGCTATTCCAATGTATAAACGTATAGTATTCATGATACTGAGAGGTAAAAATTCACAAAAAGCTCCCTGTCCATCCTTGTATAGGGCAAGTGAACTTCTTATAGCCACGTAAACATTCAGGACAAGACATTTGTGGGAAGAGTATTATGGGTCAATAGTAGTGAAAAAATATCGCTTTTATGTTATCATCATGAGAGGAAGGTTTGTAGAGAAATGCCATTAAAGATCAGGCAGCTTAAAGCTCAACTAAAAAATGCAGGTTTTTCCTCTCGCCCAGGAAAAGGAAGTCATACAGTATGGGAACACCCAAATCTTCCCCATGTAAGAGTAACAATAGCTGGTAAAGACGGAGACGACGCTAGAAGATATCTTGTCGAGGAAGTGCAACACGCATTAGACCAACTGAAAGGAAAACAAAGATGAACCGATATCACTACTCGATGGTGATTCAATGGGATAGCCGAGACAACATCTTCGTAGTAAGAGTTCCTGAACTTCCAGGATGTGTTACACATGGTGAGACGTATGAAGAAGCCGTTAAACAAGGCGAAGATGCTATTGAAAGCTGGATTATGGCTGCACTTGCTGATAATGAACCATTACCCCCACCAAGAGATTATGTAGCAGCTTAGAGCCTGGAAAAAGCTTATGTCTTATCATGAAAGCACTCGTATCATGCATTTAAGTGGAGAGGATACAAGTGCTTTTTTGATGGTTATTTCTGCTGATTTTTGGTAAATACAGCAAGGTTTGAGAGGATATTGATTAGAAAAGGAAAAGCTACTATGGATAACCTCAAGCATCCAGAAAGTTGGGATGAGGATGAAATACAGATAGAAGACCTGGATGTACCTGATAATGGCTTTCATTTATTTTTGTATAATCTTGGAGAAAAATTGAAACTTGCTACTCGCATTCGAGCAAGGTCAATTGCACTCTTCTGTGCTATCAGCTTACTTTGTATGCTGTTCTTGCCGAGTTCTGCTTTTTTGAACTCGGTAGTACACACTCCCCACTCTCCGTTAACTACCTCTTCGTCCATGCAAAATACGACATGTCAAGAAATAACTGTCAACTCAAAAGACAGCAACCTGAATATCCCCTCCTCAATGCCAATGCCGCCTGATTCTGTGACATTGCATCTGTGTAGTTCTGAGACAGTTCACTCCATAATCATATCCACAAACGATACCTCTGGAGCCTTTAATGGCAAAACAATAAAGCAAAAATAGCGGCAAAAGAAGAGGATAGACACTCTATAAAATGTTCCTACCCTCTTCGTCCGACTTTCCAGAAGTATTGAATAACTATTTTTCTTGTAGCCATTGAGCGACATCAGGAGCAAAGTAGGTGATAATCATATCCGCACCTGCGCGTCGAATGCCCGTAAGTACCTCTATGACCACACGCTGTTCGTCGATCCAGCCGTTTTGCGCGGCTGCCTTAATCATCGAGAACTCACCGCTAACGTTGTAGGCCGCAATGGGCAGATTACACGTATCGCGTACCTGACGGATGATGTCGAGGTAGGGAAGCGCAGGTTTGACCATGACGATATCCGCACCCTCTTCGATGTCTAGCGCGACCTCGCGTAGAGCCTCGCGTGAGTTTGCCGGATCCATTTGATAGGAGCGACGGTCGCCGAATTGAGGAGTGGATTCGGCGGCTTCGCGGAATGGGCCATAGAAACCGGACGCGAATTTCGCGGAGTAGGCCATGATAGGAGTTTGGCTGAATCCATGCTCGTCGAGTACCTGACGAATTGTTCCTACTCGTCCATCCATCATATCGGATGGGGCGACGATATCCGCTCCTGCCTCGACATGTGACAGGGCCATTCGTGCTAGCAGCGAGAGTGACTCGTCGTTATGGACATCGCCATTGCGAATGACACCGCAATGCCCGTGACTGGTATACTCACACAGGCAGACATCCGTGATAACCAACATTTCAGGCGTTGTTGCCTTCACAAGTTGAATAGCTTGCTGGATGATGCCTTTGTCTGCATATGCCTGAGACCCTACTTCGTCCTTTTCGGATGGAATACCGAAGAGTAATACTCCCGGAATACCGAGCGATGCGATACGCTCGACCTCACGCGGCAATTGTTCCACAGGCCATTGCACAATTCCTGGCATCGACGAGATGGGACGTGGTTCGGTAATGCCCTCTGCTACAAATATCGGATAGATAAGTTGATCGACATTCAGACGGTTTTCGCGTACAAGGCTCCGTAACCGCTCATTCTGTCGGGTACGACGCATACGTACCACTGGAAAATTACTCATGATCGTTCTTCCCTGAATTTCTTATGCATGTAACGTTTGCAATGTCGTTGCAACGTTACGTATTGTCTCTTCAATCATATCGTCGTCAAGGGCGAGCGAGATAAAGTTCGCCTCGAATTGCGAAGGTGGCAGGTAGATACCGCATTCCAACATTTGCCAGAAGTAGTGAGCGAATGTGTTGACATCGGAGCGTTTCGCGCTTGCATAATCTGTAACAGTCTCTTTCGAGAAGTACAAACAGAACATGGCTCCAATACGGACGAATTGAGCATCTGTCTTTGTGTCGTGAATAGCTTTCGTGATGCCTTCACCCAATACACTGCTCTTCTGTTCCAGTTTCTCATATTGTCCTGGCTTGCCCAGTTCCCGAAGTGTGGCAATGCCAGCCGCCATTGCCAGAGGATTGCCAGAGAGCGTGCCTGCCTGATACATAGTTCCTACGGGCGCGACGTGCTGCATGATATCGCGTCGTCCACCATAAGCCCCGACAGGTAAGCCACCGCCGATGATTTTTCCAAAGCAGGTCAGGTCTGGTGTGATGCCAACGTGCTCCTGCATTCCACCCGGCGCAACACGAAATCCAGTCATCACTTCGTCAAAAATGAGGAGTGAACCATGCTGTTGTGTTACTTCTCTCAGCGTTTCCAAGAAGCCAGGTAAGGGTAAGACGAGGCCCATGTTTGCTGCCACTGGTTCAACGATGATGGCGGCTATCTGGTCGCCGTAGTTGCTGAACAGTTGCTGAATTGCGGAAGTGTCGTTGTAGGCAACGGTGAGTGTATTCTTCGTTGTCTCAATCGGTACTCCAGGGCTATCGGGTAGTCCCATCGTTGCCACG
>DAIQNC010000519.1:0-3445 GCA_036788655.1 Ktedonobacteraceae bacterium | reverse complement strand
CAAATTGCACTTTGTTGATGGGCAAGACCTTGTGCATGTGCATATGTACAATGGTTTCTTCGATACGTGGCGTGGCTGGCGTAAGAATGCCTATCTCGGTAATCGCGGCGGTTTGCTCTTCATCCTTATTCAGCTTATCGGACTACCGATGGTTGGCATCAGTCCTTTTTTGTTGCCGTTGCTTGCATTGTTCAGGCGCAAGAGAGTGATAAATCAGGGTACTACGAAGGGGGAAGTGATAAATCACGGTACTACGAATAAGGGAAGCAAGGGGGCATTGAGCTCCTCAGAAATCGGGATTGCAACGATGCTTGAGTTGACCATGCTGTTGTTGTATCGCATCTGGCTCAATCGTTCGCTCCGAGACCCCTGGTACTACAGCTTCACACATCCGCTGGCGGCTGCCGTCTTCACTGGTATTCTGGGGCAGTCATCCTGGCGCGTTCTGACACATAAAGGCGTCGATTGGCGTGGGCGTGTCTATCACGATAAGGTAGTACGTGCGAAGGTTCCCGTGTAGAAAGCGGTTAAGGAATTGGTATGACCAAAACAGTGCCGGATCACGAGACCGATTTTTTACGTTTTTCGTAGACCCCGATTTATCGATGGGTTCCTTTTGAATACGTGACCCCATCGATAAATCGGGGTCTACGAATTATCCAGGACGCTTCTAAAATTTCAGTATCGTGGCACTACATAGTCCCTAAAAGTCCCATTTCATTGCATAGCCTGACACAGGATGATATCATTGCCGCAGAGAAATTACGTATTTCATGGTGAGGGGCCATTGCGTAATGGTTGTGACTGGCAAAAAAACGCTCTTATTTAGCTTGCTCGTTATTCTGTTGACGGGTCTTTCTACCGCCTATGTGGTCGTTGGCGCACAGGCGTATTCGCGCTACCAGCAAGCGACTACAGCGAAGCAGCAGCAGTGTGGTGGACAGCCTCCTGTTCGCATCTGTGTTCTCTCACCCCAGGCTATTTTCAGTGCCTATTATCCGGCCTATCTCACAGCACAGCCGCAGACGACACCGTTTACCGTCGAATACAGTAGTACCACACCTCTGACGCTTTTCCTGCATGTCACTGTGAACGGGTTAAGCGAGACGCAGATGAAGAGTGTTCGTGCCACGAGTTCCGTACAGAGCGAGCATTTTCTTCCACCTTTGTTGAATAAGGGACAGGTGCTTGCATCCTTAACGAGCGAATTTCCAAGCTTACTGCATGTGCAGGTAACAGACAGCACTAATCGTATGTACTACGATAATGATAGCCCTTTAACCATTCACTCACGCTGGTTGATGCAGTGGACACAGGCCAATCGGTTGTACATCGCAGGATGGGTAACGCCGGATGCACCGGAAATCGACGCACTGGTTCAGAAGGCGAGAAATTATCTTCCCAACGAGCCGCCGCCTGTACCACTCGGATTGATTGGCTATAAGGATGCAACGACGCAGCAAGTACAGGATGAAGTCGATGCCCTGTACGATGCGCTACGGAATAGCTATCACATGAAATATGTGCAGGAAACCGTTCCTTATGTCGCTGGTGGCAGCCCTACAACGACGAGTACCACGAATGATGTTGAGACAATTAAGCTTCCGGCTGAGACGCTCAAGCAAGGAATAGGAATGTGTATTGAGCTTACAGATGTCCTCGCCTCTGCGGTAGAGCGTATCGGCTTACATGCATACATTATCATTGTGCCGGGCCATGCCTTTCTTGGTGTCTCAACCAATGAACAGGATAGTCACATTGAATACTGGGATACCGTCGATATGAATAATAATGTCACGGCAGACTCGGCGAATGTGGATGCGGATAGTACCTATCTCAAATTCAAGGCGCAGAAAGCCATTGTCGATACTATTTCTATCAGTAATGCACGAGCAGAAGGAATCGAACCTATGATATAGTAGAGGAAATTGGTTGAGTGGATATGTAGTGTGGTACGAGTAAGAAGAAGGACAGGGACGACGAATACGATAGATTTTCCAGTATGGTTCAACGGTGGCTGCTATGGGGGCTTGGCTTGTTGTATGCTTGCAATTGCGGTCAATACCCTCTATGCCACGTGGCGAAAGCGCGGCACAAGGCGACAGCTCACAGGTGGAGTAGTCGTCTGTGTGGCGTGTGCGCTACTGCTGCTTGGTGCTATCATCTGGTATAATTCTCGGTTCAATGCTCAACCCGGAATGCTCTCTCTGGCAGAAGTTGAATTAGCACTTGCCTATGTTGTACTGCTTGGCTGGTTTTTGCCGCTCGGTACAAGTGCCTCTTTTTGCCTGTTTGCCTCTCTGCGCGTCGTGACAACCTCCGTCGAGATACCGAAGCAGAAGCGACGTACTAAAGTCAATCCAACAAGTGGACTGAAACCGCCACGTCATCAGCAAGGAGTGCTTTCGCCATTCGTGTACGACCAGGATACGCCCTGGTGCTGGCTTGACTATAAGAGTGGACGGCTTTCAGGGCAACGTCTCGCATTGAAACGTTCTATCGTCACTATCGGACGTGAAGAGGATAACGATATCTGGATCGACGATGAGCAGGCATCACGCTATCATGCGGAACTTGCCTGGGAGAAGGGCAACGTGTATCTGACCGATTGCGATAGCTTAAATGGTGTGTTGCTCAATGGAATGCGCATTCGTGGGACTGCGATGGTCGAATCAGGGGCAATAGTGCAAGTTGGCTCGCAACAATTTCTGTTTACCCTTGCTGAATACGCACCACGTTCTGTAGATGCCGATGATCCGTTGAATAACCATACCTGGCACTTTGCAGATGAGAAGCTGACAGGGAAAAGCCCCGGTTTCGCTCCATCTGTACCATCACATTCGGAAACATATAGTGCGGCGGCTGCCACAGAAACCCCACGCATATCGCCGTTCCCTGGTTTCTTCAATATACCGAGTATATCAGATGTATCAGGACTTGTCGACGTACAAAAGGATAGTGATGCTCCTTCTGTCAGATATCCTGTGCATACTCCCCGGATAACGGATACATCTCATTCGCTCGGTCTCTCAAAGAGGTTTTCTTCGCCGTATCACTCTTTGCCGAACACGGATGACGCGCAGGAAACACAACAGACAGCTCCCCTGGACAAATTACCCTTACCTCCGAAGATGACCCGACCACAGGGAATGCTGCTCTTTCAGAGTAGCGAGACGCCGAACAAAACGCGGGTGCTTGATGTCCCACGTCTTACTATTGGACGTGACGAAGGCTGTGATATCGTTGTGAACGATGTTTCTGTTTCACGTCAGCACGCGCAATGTGTGCGTCAGACAGATGAAGATTATATACAAGATTTGTCGAGCCAGAACGGAACCTTTGTTAACGAGCAGTTACTCATGAAACCATATGCTCTGCGGGCAGGAGATATCATTCGTGTTGGAAATGTGCGTATCCAGTATGTCTCGCTTCAACAGACGCAGGT
>DAIQNC010000518.1:1036-3447 GCA_036788655.1 Ktedonobacteraceae bacterium | reverse complement strand
AAACGACCATCCAGGATGTTATTGCCGATCATGAAGAGGCTGTCAAACGCTATCACGCCTTCGGTGTTCCCACCATTGCTTTCGAGAACTCCAACGTCGGCTACTACGGTCCCATCATCAATACCGCTCCACAGGGAGACGAGGTTGGTGAGCTTTGGGACTACACTGCCTGGGCCTTGAAGAATCCTAATCTGTTCGAGTTGAAACGTGATAGGGCGCAAGCACAATGGGGGCCAGTGTCAGCTAACTAATATTCGTAGTACGCCGATTTATCGGTGGCGCACATCAATTTATCGGTCGCATGTCCATATAAGTAACGTGCGACCGATAAATCGGCGCACTACGAATATGTCTCTACATCTTCCAGGTAGAGTTCTATCGCCTCTTTAATGTTTGTGATAGCCTCTTCCTTTGTATCACCTTCACTGATACAACCTGGTAAAGAGGGGACATACATGGTATATCCGCCATCATCGCTCGGCTCAAGAACAACCTGGAATTTCATCTATGCACCTCTTTATGCATGTCTTTTCAAAAATCGCTCCATACGCACCAGAGCCTCTTCGAGTTTGTTGTAGGCTGTGCAGTAGGAGCAGCGAATATAGCCAGCACCAGCGTTTCCAAAGGCTGTTCCCGGCACAACGGCTACCTCTTCCTCTAAGAGCAGTTTTTCGACGAATTCGTCCTCGGTCATGCCTGTGCTGGCAATTGATGGAAAGGCATAGAAGGCTCCCTTTGGCTCACAACATGGTAGACCAATACGATTCAGCCCTGCGACAAACATGCGGCGGCGACGATCATAGTCATCATGCATCATCTTGATATCATCTTCACCGTGCCGTAGAGCTTCTAAGGCTGCCTCTTGCGACGATGTTGAAGCACACATAATCGTATACTGGTGAACTTTGAGCATCGCTTCCAGAATGTGTGCAGGAGCCGCGACATAGCCAATACGCCAGCCCGTCATAGCATACGCTTTCGAGAAACCATCAAGGAGTAGTGTACGCTCCTGCATTCCAGGTAGTGAAGCGATACTGATATGCTCGGTATCGTAGACGAGGTGACTGTAAACTTCATCAATTGCTACAATCAGGTCATGCTCTATCGCCAGCTTCGCAATCTGCTCCAACTCTTCGCGTGGCACAACTGCCCCCGTAGGATTGTTCGGATTGCCAATAAGTATCATTTTTGTGCGCGGCGTAATCGCGGCGGCGATATCGGCGGCACGGATAGCGAAATTATACTGTGCATAGGTTGGAACAGGAACGGGAACGCCGCCAGCAAAGACGATATCCGCCTCATACGCGACATAGCCGGGGTCGAGCGAAATGACTTCATCGCCAGGATCAATAATCGTTCGCATTGCAAGGTCTACGCCTTCGCTCACGCCTACTGTGACCAGTATTTGCGTGCGTGGGTCATAGGTCAATCCATAGCGACGTTGCAAAGATGCTGCAATCTCTTCGCGCAATTCAGGTATGCCATAATTCGAGGTATAGCGTGTATGTCCCTGCTCAATCGAACGAATACCCGCCTGTCGAATATGCTCTGGCGTCACAAAATCTGGCTCGCCCACGCCGAGCGAAATCACATCGGGCATAGTGTTGATAATATCGAAAAATTTGCGAATTCCCGAAGGCTTCACGCTGAGAACACGCTGTGATAGCACCTCTCGTTTGACTGTAGACATGTTCTTGTTTTCCTCTCCTTTATCGTGAGAAAATAGAATGTACAAATATGCTTTTTGCTTTGCACCTATGTGTGCTTCTTATTGCATTGTATATTGCACCAACTGTAACATAAAAAAGGTCTGGTTACAATGCGCCAAATTGAACCATCTGATCGTCACGCATCCAGCCAATCGCAATTATCTCAACCGTATAATGTCCTGATTGATACAGATATAGGCGACGACATAGATGATGCCTTTGCGCTTGCTGTTGCTTTGCATTCACCCGAACTCATACTACGTGGTGTCTCAACAGTCTTCGGCGATACACAACGACGCGCACAACTCGCCCGCTATCTGCTCCACGTCTTCGGACACGATGATATCCCTGTCTCAGCAGGTGCATCCACTCCACTTGTACCACGTCGTCCTCATGCTCAACCCTCTGGTGTCGCTCAGGCTAGCATACTCGAAAAGAGAAACATAGACGTAGCCTCAATCACTCTCGATGTACGCTCAGGGGCAGAATTGATTATAGATATGGCACGTGCGTATTACGGGCAACTCACCCTCATCTGCATTGGACCTCTCACCAATATAGCCCTTGCCCTGTTGATAGAACCTGATTTACCTACGGCTATAAGAAATATTGTGATGATGGGCGGCTCTAGTAGCATTGCGCTACCAGAATGGAATATACGCAACGATGTGAAGGCGGCTGAGATTGTGCTGACAAGTGGTA
>DAIQNC010000518.1:685-1026 GCA_036788655.1 Ktedonobacteraceae bacterium | reverse complement strand
AGAGGCGCCGGCTCGTCGAGTTCAAGGACGGCTGCCGCTATGGCAAATTCGGAAAGACCAAGGCTTATGAGCTGATCGCCCACGAGAGTATCAGGGCCTACAAGATGGGAGGCAAGACCATGATCGACCTCGACAGCGTGGATGAATATCACGCTTCGTTGCTCAATGAGAAGGCGTGATATCGAAGAACTAAGCACGTGCGATACACCAGAGACACATCTACTCACTTCGCTCATAGACATCTGGCGTCAGCATCGTCCACGCTGGCATCCACCGCTTCCTTACTTACACGACCCGTTGACGGTTGCAGCACTTTGTAATCCCTCGCTTTTGCGATTTCG
>DAIQNC010000518.1:0-675 GCA_036788655.1 Ktedonobacteraceae bacterium | reverse complement strand
CACGTCATGGGTGGAACAGTGGTCAATGCTGCTGTGGATGTACGAGTTCGAGAAGCACGGGAATGGATAATGAAGCGTTTGCTCATGTAGGGACAGATGCATCACGTCCGTCCGTGTAGGTAATCCTTCCTTATGAACGGACGTGATGCATCTGTCCCTACGTGAGTATCAAAATTTGGGGTAGTGTTCACAATCACGCACCAACGAGTTTTCGCTGCTTCTCGATTATTCCTGGCAAGATGGCTATCACCTTCTCGATATCCTCTTCGGTGTTGTCTTTACCGAGCGTAAGACGTAGACTTCCTTGCGCCCATTCAGTCGGAATACCCATTGCTAGCAACACATGTGAGGGATCGACAGAGCCAGAGGTACAGGCAGAACCCGTTGAGGCCGCAATACCAAGCATATCAAGGCTCAACAGAATAGATTCACCTTCGACACCCTCGAAGCAGAAACTTGCATTATTGGGAAGTCGATGCGTAGGATGACCCGTAAGCCGACTTCCTGGTATCATCAAGATACGCTCGATAAGATGGTCTCGGAGTGCGGTAATGCGTGGAGTTACCGATGGTATTTCGTCGATTGCAAGGCATAGTGCAGTTGCTGCCCCGACAATGCCCGCAACGTTTTCTGTTCCAGCGCGGCGTCCACGCTCCTGTGAACCACCCTGCATCT
>DAIQNC010000517.1:0-3459 GCA_036788655.1 Ktedonobacteraceae bacterium | reverse complement strand
AAGTTGGCCTAAATAGGTGATGTGTCCGTGTGAGTCTTGAATGCGCGGCGCAATGCGCGTTTCGTAATAGGACGTATCGTAGATACCACCCACGATGTGTAGTTGCCGTCCTGAACGCTCGGCGATGTCGATAGCAGCTTCAACGCCTTTTTCCGGTGAGATACGCCCTGCGAAGAGGAGCGGTGCATTGGATAGAACGTTTGCTGAGAATGGGATGTTGTTCAGGTCGAGGCCATTGTAGATGATGTCGTCGAACAGTGATGTACCGCCTTCATAATAGCTATCATATGTGCGAGCGCAGGCGTGTGAGACGGTGATGAGTGTGGGTGCGTGTGGGTGCGTGTGCAGGATATGAAGTGCCTCACGAATTTCGGGTGAAACGGCAGGTAAGTGGAGCGTATGAAGTACAGGGATAGCTTCGAGTAGTGCGCCAGACGAGAAGGCAGGCCAGTCGAAAGCGTGAGCGTGAACAAGGTCGAACTCCTGCTGACGAGCGCGAAGCTGTAGGAATAGACGTAGGAAGATATTTGCCTGATCGAAAAAGCCCGTATCGGTAGGACGAGCCTGTGTTGGCTCCGAAAAGCTGGCAGGGACAACGCTTTCAGGCACTGCTATCTCTTCGAGAGGAATTGCAGGAACATATGAGCCTTGACGTGCGAAAAGGGTGACAGCATGACCGCGATTGTGAAGACCCTGCGCGAGATGTGCCAGCATTGCTTGCGCTCCCCCCACGAACGGTTGCGCAATTGGTGTGACGAGCGGAGCAATGAGCGCGATACGTAGCTTGCTCTGCTCACTTCCAGCATCGTCAGGAGCGTTGGTATCCTCGGAGCTGCTCATTATAGCTACTCCTCGCCGCGATATATGGCAATATTGTTCTCGGTTTCGTGCAGCTTGACCTCATAGAGCATTCCTTCGGGGAAGCCACGCTGTAGACGCTTCCAGAACGCGACCACGAGCAGTTCAGCCGTTGGGATGACTCCCTCTAGCCAGGGAACGTCGTAGTTGAGGTGTTTGTGATCGACGCTAGAGATGACCTGCTCCTCGGTAATGCGTTTCATGTCGGTCAAGTTCAGAATCATCCCGGTTTGTGGATTGGGGATGCCACGAACGGTCACCTCAAGCACATAGTTATGTCCGTGTCCATTCGGGTTCGCACACTTCTCATACAGGGCATAATTCTCCTCGTCTGAAAGGTGATTGCTCCATAAGCGATGTGCCGCGCTAAATGTAGCGCGTCGAGTCAGGTAGACCATGATATATCCTTTATATTGTCATGCGTTTGTGAATAGCTCGATATTGCTGCCGTTGAACATGCGCCCGGAGTCGTCTGCCAGGAACAGGAGAATGTCTGCCAACTCTTCTGGCGTCATGCCAGCTTTGAGGTGAGGTGCAGCCTGTCGTAGCATGTCGGTGTCGATAGCTCCAGGACTGACCACGCTCACGCGAATATTATGTGGCTTACCCTCAACTGCCAGTATCTCTGTCAAGCTGGCAATACCTGCCTTCGAGACGTTGTACGCGCTCAATCCGGGGAATTTCTCGACACCTCGCACACCGGAAAGCGACGAGATGTTGAGAATGACGCCACTCTGTTGCTGTATCATCAGACGGAATGCCTCTCGACAACACAGGAACGTGCCACGCAAGTTTGTGTCGATAACGCGATCCCATGTCTCCGTCTCCATCTCGGCGAATGGACGAACGGCAACGATACCCGCGCAGTTCACCAGGATATCGACACGTCCGTAGCGTTGTTCTACCTGCTGATATAGGTGTTGCACATCTTTTTCACGTGCCACATCGCCAACGACAAGATGCGCTATACCATCATGTTGTGCAATATCATGAGCTACCGTTTCGAGTGTTGTCTGAGTGCGTCCGAAAAGAAAGACATGCGCCCCTTCTCGTGCGAAGCGGAGCGCAGTAGCACGTCCGACACCACTGCCAGCACCCGTGATGATAGCGATTTTTTCGTGTATACTCATAAAAACATTGTAGCATACCATCATATTTCACGTTGCGTGAACTTGCTTGTATCTCAAGCGAAGACGTGCTATAGTTTTGCATAAGAATGTGGTTGGTAGCAGAAAGTTTAATCGTATATATGTCCTATTTTTCCTTTTCCGGGGGGAGCGCATGAGCGTATCCACCGTTTTATCCGGCAAATTAGAAGCATTTGGCCTTGTTGAGGTGCTACAGGGTGTCGAGCTGGGTGGCATGACAGGTATCATTCAGTTGAAGCAGTATAAGGGTAGCACAGGCATTATTTATTGCAACGAGGGCAAGATTGCCAATGCGTCCGAATTCGACCCCGGAGCCTTGACACTGGGCGATGTGCTACAACAACTCGGCATGGCAACGCACCAACAGATCGAAACCGCTTTTCGACAACAGCTTTCAGATGCTATTGGAAAACGTATCGGCGAACGTTTGACTTTGATGCGAGTAATCACAGAAAATCAGCTACACGAAGCCCTTCGCACAAAAGCGTTATGGACGGTACGTGAATTATCGCTGTGGCAAAACGGAACGTATGAGTTCATTACCAGTCCCGACGTGCAGAAGCTCTTGCCGTATGGAGAGATGCCGCTAAATATCGAGGTTATGCGAGCAACAATGCAGATGATCAATTACAGCGATGAGTGGAAGTGGATGCGTGAGCATTTGCCGCAAGGGATGCGAACCATGCTTCGTCTGGTAGACCGCATTCCGAAAGCGGTGAACCTTTCGCGGTCAACTGTTGAATTGCTGCTGTTTGTCAATTCGCATCGACGTGTGCGACGAATTGCCGATGGAGCGCGGCGTCCAGAGTTGGATGTGGCACGTGAACTGGCGCAGTTAAAGCAGCAGGGGTTGCTTGAACCGTTCTTTCAGGATGTGCCGCTGGATATGTATGCTCCCTATGAGGGCTATGCCATGCGCTTACCAGACCCTGCCGAAAAGCTACGTCTGGAACACTTCGAGTTGCTCAATCTGCTCATCCGCATGGAAAATCGCTGGGAAAGCATGCAAACCCCGGCACAGCAGTTGATCGCCCTCGCTGATTTCGTCAACTGGACGATGGAAGCTCTCATTGAGGCATGCCGTGCAAAAGGCATTGACCTGGATATGAACATGCTGCGCGACCTGCTTGCCAGTGAAAATCTTCTCTCAGTTGGCTCATATCAATTCAACATCGAATACAATCATATAGATGTCAACGATTTCCGCACCTTATGTCTCGCTGTTCTCAGTGATCGCGTAGCAGATGCCAATGATTTCTATGATGTTGCGTTCTCGGTCTTTATGAATATCCTGCGTGTTCTCTTCTTAGCCATCAATGCACGTACAGCGAGTCCCCGTGAACGCCTTGAAAATCAAGAGGCATGGGAAGCGATGTTCGAGCAATTCGCAATTCATTAGGTATTCAGACATTTGTGGTGTGGTTGCCAGGGTGTAATAAATTAGACCCGTACA
>DAIQNC010000516.1:0-3465 GCA_036788655.1 Ktedonobacteraceae bacterium | reverse complement strand
CACCTTCATGAAGCAAACCGTCTTCAGCATCGACACCGATATTAAAATCAGTTCCGCGCACGTGCCAATCAATAATGTTTTGTAATGTCGGGAAGAGTTCCTTGAGCAGCGTCCAATCATTTGTTGACACGAGATAGCAGTCGAGCGCGTGAAACATCCAAAGCGTCGCATCGGCAGTATTATATTCTGGTGCTTCCCCTTTATCAAGGAAGCGATTTGGGATGAGTCCATTGCGGGTGAACGAGGCAAAGGCTTTGAGCAGACCACGGGCTTCACTGTAACGACCTGTGGTGAGCAAGAGGCCGGGGAGCGATATCATGCTGTCACGCCCCCAGTCGGTGAACCAGGGATAGCCGGCGATGATCGTTTTGCGATTCGGCGAGAGCTTGATTTGCTGCTTTGCTGTCGTATTCTCATAATCGGGACGCGCTACGATAAATTGATCGGCGGCAACGATGAGCCGCGCTCGTACAGGATCGCGTACTTGCAAATCATCAATAGAATTATTCGCCACCGAGAGCAACTGGCGAATACGACGTTGATGACGGGCTAATGCATGTTTCACAGCCTCTTCGTGAACAGCACTCCCAAACTCAGATGCAAGCTTCGTCGTTTCGGCACTGAGAACGAGCGTTGTGTGCTGTCCCGGTGAAAGAGAAATCTCAAACGTTCCAGGCTGATACACGTCCTCGGTATCGGGCAGGCCGCGCTCGGCATCACGACGATGAAAGACATGCCAGTACCAGAGACCACTTGCTGTGAATGTGGCTCCCGGCGGGGCAATAAGTTGGTAGGTAGGAGCATTCTCGAATGCCTGTATGCGGCAACGATTGCCCTCATTTTCTACCTCAAAATGCCAGTCAACGGCTCCCTGAGAGGTTGCATGATAATCGCGTGCCACACAGAACGGAGAGAGAGTGAGCGAAATAGCACTCGAAAATGCATCCAGTTCATCATCCATCTCAACGGTTGCTGGCGTTAATGTTCCATGCAATGCGTACTGGACGTAGGTTGTATTCTGTCCATACTCCATCCAGATACGCTTTTCGAGCGTAAGCGTCTCACTGAGACGGTAGAGGGAACGTGCCACATCGCCTTCAAGCGCGAATGACTCCAGATAATTATTGCCACGTGGGTCAAGTGCGCCCCCCTGATATTCATTGACACCTAATGCAAGCGTCTGTCCATCGGGGAATCGCACCTCTTCATCAATCTTCGTCACCATCACCGTGCGCTCGACAGGTGGATGGAGTGCCGCAACGAGCAAACCATGATAACTGCGCGTCGTAGCTCCAACAATCGAGCTAGAGGCGTAGCCGCCCAGACCGTTTGTCACCAGCCATTCGCGGTCAAGACCCGCCTGTATGTTCTCACAAATATCACGTCCAACCTGGAGATTCCAGGCCGAGAGGTGTTGTGCATCTGCTTCACGTTCTATAATCATGGAGTTTCCTTGTCCATCTCTATTCTCTATTCACGTTGTTCTATTTACAACTTCCCTACAGCATCTTTCATCCGGTGCAACGCCATTTCGATACGTTCATCCGGTGCGGTCATTGAGATACGCACGTAGCCCTCACCTGCCTCACCGAAGTTCGTACCAGGAGTCACGAAGACACCTGTGGTATCGAATAGCCAGTTAGCAAAGTCACGCGAAGTCATCCCTTCTGGCACACCTGCCCAGATGTAGAGGCCAGCCTTCGGCGTTTGCGCTCGCATTCCAAGTGCGTTACATCCTTCTACCAGCATATCACGTCGCCGACGGTATATAGCATTCCTTTGTTCTATCCACGCTTGAGGTAGATGAAGAGCTTCAATCGCGGCATACTGCACAGGACGAAAAATGCCACTATCAATATTGCTTTTGAGCCGCCCAACCGCATCAACCAGTTCAGGATTGCCAACCAGCATTCCCATACGGAAACCTGCCATATTATAGGTTTTACTCAACGAATGTAACTCTACTGCAACCTCACGCGCACCAGGAACTTGCAGAATGCTTGGTGGACGAAATTCATCAAAATACACCTCGGCATATGCCATATCGTGAATGATAACGAGATTGTGCATGTGAGCAAACGCAACGGCACGCTCGAAAAAGTCCAGACTCGCACAGGCCGCCGTTGGATTGTTGGGGTAATTGAGCCACAATACCCGTGATTTTTGCAATATAGACGTGGGGATAGCATCAAATTCGGGCAGGTAGCCTTGCTGCTCTTTTAATGGAAGAAAATAAGGTTCAGCACCAACGGATGTACTCCCCGTGATATAGACGGGATAATATGGGTCAGGAATGAGTGAAATATCACCGGGATTGAGAACGGCGGAGGCTGCATAGGCCAGACCCTCTTTTGAGCCAAGTAACGGTAAGATATCGCGTTCCGGCGTCAATTCCACACCAAAGCGACGCTCAAACCATGCTGCAATCGCCTCGTGGAGCGCGTACATGCCACGATACTCCGGGTAACGGTGATTCTCCGGCTCTTGCATTGCCTCGCACAGGCGGTCTATCACCTGCTGTGGTGCTGGCATATCGGGGTCGCCCATAGACAAACTAATAACATCGACCCCCGCCGCTTTGCGGTCTGCAATGCGCTTTTTTGCATCCGCAAAGTGGTACGGGGGCAGGTTCTGTATCAAACGTGAAAGTTGCATGATTTCTACTCTTAAAAAATTCTCTTCTACTTACTCGCCATTATCAGTGAGGATACGTTGTGCCTCTTCATTACTTTTCGCCTGAAACATTGATGTAAGGATAGCTTGCAATGCGTCAGGGTCTTGTATCCGTTCGGCACGTGCCATTGCCACGGAGACTAAATGAGGAAAATGTATTTGTACAAAGCTCAAGAGCGTCGAACGAAGCGCAAGTAATTGTCCCTCTTCCTTACCTTCTTTCTTACCTTCTTTCTCACCTTTTTCCCACCCCTTAGCCAGAATCTCTTGATATGCCCATGAATCTTCTAATCGTTCCTGAAACATAGCAAACCTCCTTTTCAGCCATTCTTTGTCCTGTATATCATCCAGCACCAGACCTGCTATAACGTAGCCAAGAGGCAACAGGTCTTCTTTACCAGATGCTTGAAGCCCCTGAATCATCTCATCAAGTCGTTCACGCTTCTTGCCATCAGATGTTAATGGAACAAGCGGAAGTAGTCCTTCGCGTCCTGGTTGTTCAAACACATCAGCCGACAGTTCCCACAACTTGATGTTGGTAAACTGAAAGGCATGAATAACATTACCGTAAAACGTTCTCAGATACGGTGGCTCTACCACCTCGTTCTCTTCTACCAGATAGATGACGAAGCTAAGAACGTCCTTACCGTATGTGATCGTGGTGGAGACATTGTACTTCCACAATCGTTCCCCCATCGTCGGGTCACGACGACGTTGAAACTCGGCGTGTATAATGAACTCCTGACCCTCTCGCTCTACATTGAAAAGCAGGTCGGCCTGTTGCGTCTTGAC
>DAIQNC010000515.1:0-3467 GCA_036788655.1 Ktedonobacteraceae bacterium | reverse complement strand
GAACAATGAGACGCTCCCTTCTGGCATTCCACCAGAGGACAAGGTTGTAGTGACCATTACGCGGCAATTCGGGAGCGGCGGTGCAGAGATTGGGCATCTCGTCTCAGACAAAAGTCAACTTCAATATGTAGACCGCTCTATTATAGAGCGTGTCGCGTCTCGGCTTGGCGTGGACACCCGGCAGGTCGAGCGACAGGATGAGCAGACCGCAGGAATTTCAGGTCACGTTTTTGAGTCTATCAAGGCAAGCAATCCTTTTTTTACGAACTACGGGTCGTTGTTTGGCAAACCGTCAAACGCTCCACAATCGAAAGAGCTAGCCTACTTGCATCTGACACAACGGGTCATCCTTGAAGCTGCGACGGAAGGAGATGTTGTCATTGTGGGACGCGGCTCACAATTTTTACTGCACAATCTTTCTCGCACCCTGCACGTCTATATTTTCGCGCCACTTCCCTATCGTATCGAAAACGTCATGCGGCAATATCAACTTACTCACGCTGAGGCAGACCACCTCATTAGTCTGCATGATTATGAGCATGATAGCTATCTGCGTCACTACTATGGTTCAGACGGACATCAACCTGGATTGTATCACCTGCTCATCAATACAAGCCTGTTCTCCTTCGAGTTAGCCGCAGACCTGATCTATCAGGCTCTCCCTCTGATTAAAGAGATACACTAGTCTCAAAAGTTTCAGAGCAGACACAAGGCATAGCCTCTACCATACGCGGAAGCTATTGCCACCCTCGTTGTATGGTAGGGCTGTGCCTTGTGCCTGCCCTGGAACTTTTAGTAAAGAAATCTCAACTACCGTGCAACAATCTTCACCGCGTTGCAACGTTACTCATACTTCATATAGAAGCATTCCTATTCTACGATAAAAGGGTTAATTTCGTTCTCCGAGAATGACCAGAGATAAAGAAGAATTGTACGAATAGGATGTTCGACATGAAGCGAAAAAAAACAATCTTCGCCAGCATTTTAGTGATTCTCGTGCTTGCCCTTGCCCTGGCAATGAATAATCTCCAGTTCACACACAAGGCGCATGCACAGGCAGCATTGCAGAATCTCACGCAATACGTGAATCCCTTGACTGGCACACAACCTATTTCACAGACATTTAGTACGAAGCCCGTAGGTGGGAACACATTCCCAGGTGCCGATGTTCCATTCGGGATGGTTCAGTTTAGCCCCGACACATCGTCCAATCCAGTCGGGGGATACTCCTATAATGATAGCAGCATTCAGGGATTTAGTCTCACGCATCTGAGTGGCGCAGGTTGCTCTATCTACCAGGATATTCCGTTTATGCCATATGTTGGCTCAGTGTCATCATCGCCCGGCACAAACTTCGCTTCCTATGGATCAAGTTTCTCGCATAGCAGTGAAGTTGCATCGCCCGGCTACTATAGCGTCTCGCTCGGTAGCCCCTCAAATGTGAAGGCGGAACTTACCACAACGCTACGCACTGGCTTCGGGCAGTTCACCTATCCAGCATCATCATCGTCTACTATGTTGATTTACTCCGGTCGTAGCGCACTCGGCAATACGGCGGCAACAATCAACATCAGCAGCTCAAGCAAGCTGATCACTGGTTCAGCGAGCAGTGCGCATTTCTGTGCTGGCATAGGGAGCTATAAGGTCTACTTCGCCGCGCAGTTCGACGTTCCCTTCACGAAATTTGGCACATGGACTGGCTCAACCCTCAAAGCTGGCTCGACCAGTGCAACCGGGAACAAATCGGGGGCCTATGTCACCTTCACTACCTCTGCGAACCAGCAGGTACACGTCCGTGTGGGTGTCTCATTCGTCAGCATCAGCAATGCTCAGGCAAATCTAGCTGCCGAAAACCCCTCTACGCTCTCGTTTGCTACGGCACAAAGCAATGCCAGCGCAACATGGAATCAGTGGCTTAACAAGATTGTGGTGAGCGGCTCCACTGCCGATATGCAAACGTTCTACACCGCGCTCTATCACTCGCTACTCTTCCCAAGCACATTTAGCGATAGCAACGGTCAGTATCGTGGCTTTGACAGCACCAACCACACCCTCACTTCCGGTCATGTGCAGTACGCGAACTTTTCGGGATGGGACATCTATCATGGTCTCGTGCCTCTGCTCGCACTGCTGACTCCGAGTCAGACCTCTGACATGATGCAATCGCTGGTCAATGACTATCAGCAGAGTGGTTGTCTTCCGAAATGGGGGCTTGCCAATGCTCAGACCAACATCGAGGATGGCGACTCAGCAGACCCCATCATTGCTGAGGCATATGCATTCGGGGCCACAAGCTTCGACACCGCGACAGCTTTACAGGCGATGCTGAAAGGCGCAACAAATTCGGGTTGTACCTCTGGTAGCTACATTGAGCGTCCAGACCTGAGTACCTACCTGAGCAAGGGCTACATTCCTGTTGGTACGTCTGGCGTCAACGGAACCTCTTCGGCGACGCTGGAATATGCCACTGACGATTTCGCTATCTCGCAGTTTGCAAAGGCACTCGGTGACTCGACCGATGCCGCTACCTTCGCCACTCGTGCGGAGAACTGGAAGAATGTCTTCAATACTGCAACTGGCTACATCGAGCCACGCAACTCGGATGGAACCTATCCATCGACCTTCAAATCAACAAGTTTGTCAGGTTTTCACGATGCCGATGGTGCTCAGTACACCTGGATGGTTCCTTACAATGTCGCTGGCCTGTTCAGCTCAATGGGTGGGAACTCGACAGCGGTGAGCCGACTGAACTCGTTCTTTACTAAATTGAATGCTGGCCCGACATCTACGAATGCGTACTTAGGGAATGAGCCAAGCGAGCCTTCACCCTGGGAATATGACTTTGCCGGACAACCCTGGCAGACGCAGAACACGGTACGCAATGCCATTACGCAGTTGTACTCGACTGCCCCCAATGGACTACCCGGCAATGACGATCTGGGTCAACTTTCTTCCTGGTACGTTTGGGGTGCGTTAGGCATGTTCCCGCTCTATCCGGGTGCAGGAGATGTGGTACTCGGTAGCCCACTCTTCTCGCAGGTCACAATCACCCTAGACAGCGGCCATCAAATCTTGATAAGTGCATCGGGTGCTGCCGATAACGCACCCTATGTGCAGAGCATGACAGTAAATAGTGCGTCGTCCACGCAACTCTGGCAATCCGCCACAACCCTGACAAATGGTGTAAGCTTCTCATACACGTTAGGAACATCCCCCAATATGTCCTGGGGAACAGGCAGTGGAGATGTGCCACCCTCGTTCTAATGTAACTGTAGTGCGATGATTTATCACGCCCGTCCCTCTGTGAATGAGAGGACGGGCGTGATTTTGTAGATTGACATATGAGTATGAACAGTGCTGATGGGCGAAGGGGTGTAATGAATTATGCCCGTACATTGGTGCGTTGTCCCGAACATGAACGGTAATGGAGTCTTCCCTTACCATAAATGTCTCTCCAACGCCGATCT
>DAIQNC010000514.1:1560-3469 GCA_036788655.1 Ktedonobacteraceae bacterium | reverse complement strand
CCAACCATCGTCTTCCACGGCTCCAACGATACTACCGTTGCCCTCATCAACGGCGACCAGACTGTGCAACAATGGATGGAGACCGACCAGCTTGCCTCAGATGATACATACATAGCAGATTTCAGCCGTCCCACTAGCTTCACTTCGGGTCAAGTTCCCGGTGGCTATGCCTATGCCGTAGCGACGTGGAAGGATGTGAATGGACGTGATGTGCAATCCTACTGGAAAATTGGTGGTTTGGGACATGCATGGTCTGGCGGCAACCCGGCAGGAACATATACCGACCCACGAGGCCCGAATGCCAGCCTCGCGCTGTACAACTTCTTCATGGAACACTCGCTGCTGAAAAACGATAGGCAAAGTATCGCCTCTCAATCAAGGTTGCGACACATACTTGCTGACTTTTTCAAAGTCAAGCGTCGATGAGTGTGCTATCTGTAGTCCGACGATTCATCGTCGGACTACAGATAATCACCATTGAATATTTGTTAGTATAATACAGTTATTGTCTACTAGAGCTTGTCCTCCTCTCATTTTTAGTCTATACTCATCTTTAGATGAAGAGAAACGAGGTGCATAGATGTATGACTCAAAAACGGCAGCCCTACGATAGTTCGCTCAAATCCCTGTTACAGGAAGACCCCGAACGCCTTCTACCGCGTCTGCTTCCCGGAGCCGTCTATATCGAAGCTCTGGATGTCGAGGTGTTACCCCCTGCTATGCGCTCAGATGGGGCAAGCACTCAACGAGATGAGTAACGAATATCAGGATGATGAAGCAAGATTAGCCCGACAACTGTTATGGATGGGCGTTCTCTTGCGTTGGTCTAGTACAATACCAGCAGAGACCAAAGTGGATATCCAAAGGAGGCTCGACATGTTCGATAAGCTTCTTGAAGAAGACGAACGAGTTATTGCACTCATGGCAGAACGCGAGGAGCGTGGACGCATCAAAGGCGAAGTACGTGGTAAAGCTGAGTTGCTCACAACTATCATTGAAATTCGCTTTCCGACGCTTGCGGAGAAGGCTCATAGCAAATTACAGCATGTCAAGCGGCTCAGAGAATTTGACCAGCTTGCAAGACTAGTCGTCACGGCTCCTGATGAAAATGCGCTTCGCTGGGTGCTGGACATATGGTAGCATAATTATCTTACTGCCAGTTCACCAAACTTCATTCGATACATTGTAGGGGCGTAATTCATTGCGCTCATGTAGTGAAGGGATAGAGCGGTTCACACGGGCGCAATAAATTACGCCCCTACAATGTATACAGGTTATTTCGTGAAGGTGCATAGTTACATCATGACGAGGAACATTTCTATAGGAGAGAGAACACATGCAGAATTTAGAAGGCAAGGTAGCTATCGTCACGGGTGCGGCCTCTGGCATCGGATTAGCCATCGCACGCAATTTTGCACAGCAGGGAGTGCGCGTGACGCTCTCGGATATCGACGTTGAGCATGGAAAGGCTGTTACATCCGAATTGTCGGGGGCGCGTTTTCAGGAAGCTGATATGGCGAATAGCGAGGCCGTGCAGAAACTGGTTGCGAATACGCTTGCTGCCGAGGGGCATGTTGATATTCTGGTGAACAATGCAGGAATACAATATGTATCGCCGATAACAGAATTTCCAGAGACGAAGTGGCGACAAATTCTTGATATCATGCTCACGGCTCCGTTTCTGCTCACGAAAGCGGTGTTGCCCGGTATGTATGAGCGCAAATGGGGACGCATCGTCAATATTGCCTCGGTTCATGCGCTGGTTGCGTCACCTTTCAAATCTGCCTATGTGAGTGCCAAACATGGATTGCTTGGTCTGACCCGTGTTACGGCTCTGGAAGGTGCGGATTATGGCGTTACCTGTAATGCCATTTGCCCCTCGTATGTGCGAACGGCCCTTGTGGAGAAA
>DAIQNC010000514.1:0-1550 GCA_036788655.1 Ktedonobacteraceae bacterium | reverse complement strand
GCGGATCAGGCGCGTGTGCATAACATTCCTGAGTCCGAGGTGGTCGAGAAAATTATGGTAACGGAAGCCGCCATACATCGTCTGTTGGAACCGGAAGAGGTAGCGCAGTACGCTGCTTTTCTCTGCTCCGATGCTGGTAGTGGCATCACTGGTAGCGCACAGGTCATCGACTGTGGCTGGACAGCGAAATAACGGACATTGTGCATCGAGCGACCAGGGTGTGATGATGGACGTTAAAAAAATATTCCGGGCATGAGTGGTAGGTGAGCCAGGGTGTGATGAATCAGACCCCTACACTGTGCTGGCGAGTATGTCCTATATGGGATACGAATATTGTATGCAGAAAAGCGCAACACCACAGTGTAGGGGTCTGATTCATCACACCCTGGTCACTCGACATACAATGTCCATAGGATTTGTTAATCGTCATGCCGATTACATCATGTAATACCCTATTCCCGGTTCGGTGAGGATATGTGTGGGGCGCGAAGGGTCACTCTCGATTTTGCGGCGTAGTCGTCCAATGTAGACGCGCAGGTATTCAGATTCGGTGTGATACTCTGCACCCCAGACACGTTGCAGTAATGATTCGTGTGTAAAGACCTTGCCGGAGTGGAGCGCAAGTTCCTGTAGTAGCTCGAACTCGGTTGGAGAGAGTTTGATGGGGGTGTTATTTTTCCAGATGCGTCTCTGCTCGAAGTCGATTTCCAGGTCGCCAAAACGTTTGACGCCGAGCGATGTCGGCTGGTCTACCCAGTGATTGCGGCGCAATACCGCCTTGACACGCGCCAGTAGTTCCCCTACGGCAAAGGGCTTGGTGAGATAGTCGTCCGCTCCTAAATCCAGCGCAGTAATCTTATCAACCTCTTCGTCGAGTGCCGTGAGGACGATGATAGGCACGATGCTACTCTGTCGTATGCGCCGACACACTTCCAGACCATCCATGCGCGGCATCATAATATCCAGAATGATGAGCGCGAAGTTGTTCTGCTCGAACAGGCTCAACGCTTCGAGTCCGTTGCTAGCGAGCGAGACCTTGAAAGCTCGCAATTCCAGGTTGCGCTTAATGAAATCCTGGATACTCGACTCGTCATCAACGACGAGAATATGTTTGTCCTGTGGCATCCGTTGGCACTCCCACTCACAATTGTCTGTCTATGTATTCATGGATATTGTACAACGTCCAGTTTCTTATGGTGTTGTTTTATCCTCGGCTCGCCAGATTGCCCCAGGAGCTAGTTGTAGATTTTATTGTCCTTTCATCGTCGATTGGGGAATTATTGCGCCCGATGGTGTATTCAGATGGAACAGATCGTGACTGTTTTTCCAGAGAATTTGTTCTCGCTCAGTCGGACTCAGGTTCAACTGTTTCACGATCTCAAGTTGCTCTGCTATAGGCGCGACAGGATAATCTGTCCCGAAGAGTACATGATTACTGCCAAATATCTGAATGGCTTGTTGCACCGTTGTGGGCGAGAAAGTCATTCCCAACTCGGCATACACATTCGTTCTCATGTAGCTACTGGGCAGATGCTGATATAGTGCCACCT
>DAIQNC010000513.1:0-3470 GCA_036788655.1 Ktedonobacteraceae bacterium | reverse complement strand
CGCGAGTGCGTGGTATGCCTCTTCGATGCGTGCGAGTTCGTCTCCCTGTGTGGCACGTGTGTGGAAGTGGGTTTGTAGGCGTGTATGAGTGAGGGAATAGCTGCTGGTTGGATCGGAGTCGGGCGTGAGTTGGCGCAGCAGGGCGCGTACAACGGGATGAAAGACGATGCGCTCATGGGTGGTGTTGCTGACGAAGGTGAGACGACGATAGGCGTCCCAGCGTCTTTTAGCTTCGGGACCGGGAGCGAGTTGCAGGATGGCGCGTTGCGTGGCGGCGTCGAGATAACGTGGTGCGGCACAGTAAATCAGGTCGTCGCGTTCGGCTTCGGGCAGTTGGCGTAGGAAGAGGTCGAGCAGGTAGGGTTCGATGCTCTCGTTTTCGTGACCTGGGACGACGTGCCGCGATACGGCCTCTTCTACAAATGTGTCGATGTTCAGGCTACGTCCACGTGCATCTGCCTCTTGAAAGGCCGCCGCAGCAAGGGCGAGCGCGAGTGGATGACCATGCGTAACCTCGTGAATGGCTTCGACCAGCTTCTGCTCCGCGAATAATCGTGCGTCCTGTGGCATCTCAGCGTCCAGTTTTTCGAGGTAGCTACGGGTATCGTCGAGGCCGAAGTCCTGTAGCCAGAGTGGAAGATAGAGGTCACGCAGGGCAAGGTAGCGACGATTGCGCGGAATACGTTGTTGCCAGTGTGCGTGTAGCCCACGTATATATGTGTGAATGCTGCTATCGTCGAGTAGCTCCGTCTGCTGTGCGTGTAGAGGCTGTGTCGGGACACGCTCCTGTGTAATCTCCAGAGCGTCGCGCTGCCGTGTTCCCAGCACGACGAGGAACGGATCCGTCTCGCCACGTTCTCTATGTCTGCTGAGTGTCAGCGATTCGAGCAGGCGCAGAGCAGTTCCGCTCGTCTCGGAGCTATCGAGCAGGCTCTCGAAGCCATCGAGGAAGAAGATGGCATTTGCCACTTTGCTCCACGCCTTCGGTGGATTCGATTGTACAAGCGCGTCGTACAGGTCAGCGACGAAGGCCGCTGGAAGTATCTGCTCGATGAGTTGCGTGCGCTCCGGTCTGCCTGGAATGCTCATATTGTACAGGCGCAACATCACGTCGCGAATACCTGTACTCGCTCGCAGACCGATATCGTCCTGTTGTTTGTACCATCGCTAGCCTGGTCCATTGTCGAGGCGGCTCATAATTTCCTGCACAGGTGCTATCTGTCCTGCCATTCGTAGCCCGACGATGAGCGGCGGAATGAGCGCGTAATAGCTGCCAAGATTGCCGAGCGCGTTCCCCATATCGCCGAACGGCCCAAACTGGGACGGAGCAGAAGCTAGCCTCTTACGAACGTCGCCCGGACTAAGCGTAGGCAGGTTGCCATCCACCAGAAACGCATTCGCAATCGCCGCACCCAGGTCGAAGCGTGGAAACATAAGGTGTTGCCCATCCTGGCTATTGTTGCTACCACTGTTGCGGTCAGCATGTATCTGTAGCTGGTCGCGTAGATTGACCAGTATCGAAAGCAGGTCACGTGGTACACCCGGCTGTGTGAAGTCCAGTCGCGCATACGGAATAGCTGGCTGCCCATTCTTAGGGTCGCAACACTTTGTCGCAACCAGATAGTCGATAAGCGTACTCTTGCCGCTTCCGCCAGGCGCAACAAAGATGAGAATGGGCAATAGAGGCCAGGGTTTGTCGGGGTCGCGTCCGCGTAAGTGTTCAAAGAGGGCAATCGCCTCGCGCCTGTCCGTAAATGTGGCGAGTCTGCTATTCAACATACGCTCCCCTTACCATACATGTATTATTCTTCTTGCTAATACAACATAAGTATATCATCTTTTGCTGTATTGAATGATGGGGAGTTGAAAGGATGTTCGTGGACTCGCAGGATGTGATGTGGCAAGCATGGTGTAATGATTGGTGTATCCAGCAAATCACCGGGCATGTAGGGACAGGTGATTTGCTGGATACACAAACGATGAACCTTGAAGAAATATTGTAGAGGTGCAATGAATTGCACCTCTACAACAGGATGGAGACGCTATTATTAGTGTTTTCGCAGTGTAATAACGGTGGGCAGCATGTTGAGCATCATAACCCCTATCGGAATGGTCAGAATGAAGACGAACATGACGTAAGCGATATACGACCATGCCAGTCCTGCCCACCAACCGACGAAGAGGAAGTATAAGGCACGAATAAAGAAGTTTACCTGCTGCGCCCCACTAATGTTGATATTTGTGGTATTGCCGGTGACGCTGATATTGATGCTCTGGCTAGCTGGCTTGAGCGTCAAAACGGTGGGTAAGCGGTTGAGCATCATCAAACCCAGTGGCAGGCCGATAACGGTTAGCACAAAGAAATAGCCGATATTGAGCCATATCCAACCTGCCCAACATCCGATGAAAATGAAGTACAATGCACGAACAAAGAGACCATGCTGCTTCTGCTGAATGTTCACATTCACAACCTGCTGTGGCATCACAATCTGCGGAGCAGGTGGATAAGGATACATCGGCGGTTGCTGCTGCATTTGTGGCGCATACATCTGCTGCCCCTGATTGGCTGGCACTGGTTGCTGTTGCCACGGCTGAATGGGATTTTGCGCTGGATAGGATTGTGGTGGATACATCTGTGGCGGCGCAGACTGTAGCGGTGCTGACGGTTGAAACGTTCCTTCGGCTGGTTGTTGTGGAGATGGAGACTGAGACGTACTCCATTGCGGTGCTGACGGTTGCTGCGGTAGCGATTGCTGTTGCCAGGGAGAGTTCTGCCCGGACTGCCCCTGTTGCTCTGGTTGACCCGGTTGCTGTGGATTGTACTGCATAGCAAAGACTCCTGATAGAATACAATTTTTGTCGAACTATTGATTAAAGATTTCTACAATTCCAGTATATTCATCACCATATCTTAAAAACGGATAAGCAGAACAAATGTAACAGCCAATGTACAGCTAACTTCAGTATCGGTGGTAAAGGGCAACAAAAAAGCTGAATTGACTTTATCAGTCAATTCAGCTTGGGCGTTGCTGAGAGGAGTCGAACCTCCGACTTCTTCCTCCGCAGGGAAGCGCTCTATCCACTGAGCTACAGCAACTCATACACAGTAGGCGGACGCCGACAATGAATTGTCGCACTACAGATAATATCGGTAGCATTATCCGACGAACTGTTCTTGTATGTGGAAGATAATAACAGATATAGGCGTTGCTGTCAAGTATATAATTGGCAAAATAAACATTTTTTCAAGCGTATTACGAGAAAGTTGAGGGATAAGGATGTCACAAAAAAACTATCTCCCTACCACATGGTATGCTCCCTATATCGAGATACGTCCTTCACTCATACAGGGGAACGGCATGTTTGCGAGCCGCCCAATTGCTGAGGGCGAGGTTGTTGTCATCATCGGCGGCATAGTGATGAGCGAGGCGGAATTTCAAGCATTCACAAAAACGGTGACACGCTTCAAC
>DAIQNC010000512.1:1720-3490 GCA_036788655.1 Ktedonobacteraceae bacterium | reverse complement strand
TGATGTAGAACATCTACTATTTTCTACGAATCGGTCTCCAAACTCTATTCAAAATATAAGATGCACGAGAACGTATGATATACTACGCTCAAGCTCTACAGGAAGTCACAGAATGACCCCATTTCGGCTAAGCTCTATGTGAAAAGCAACTGTAGAAGGACAACTTCGTATAATACAGACATGAAATAAATTTCGAGGCATGTCCATTGTCTGCGTCTGTTGCGCGATAGAATAGTATTTCCACAAGGAGAACACCGTTATGAGGCATTGGAAGAGCATCCCCACGTTTCTTGCTGTCGTCCTCTCGATCATCACATGGGTTGTGATACTTGAACTGGGATATAGTATTACTACTGTCTCCTACTATGGAGGAGTTGCTTATTATTCAGGTGGTTTTTCGCTTGATGCACCGATAGGCATTTTTACCTCTCTGGCATGTATCTTTCTGATAGGATCCTTTATACATGGCAAACCACAACGCATGTATCGGGGACTGCAAGCATACATCGTGTTTTTTGGCCTTGTGCTCTCCTATGTGTTCAGTGACAATGGGCGTATACTGTTGTGGAATATGCCTGCGCTGCCTAATTTTGCTGAACCTGCCGTGATGATAACATTGCTCCTCACCATTATCGCCATCTTATTGCTTCACCTTGTACGAGTTCCTGTGTTACATGTATTGGCATTTACAAGTGGCACGAAGAAAAGGCAGGAAAAAATGAGAGAGCGACCAGAACAACCTCATTCTTATCAAGCAGGATATCAGGCATATTCTCCTGATAATCGGGAATTGCCTACACTCTATAAAAAAATTTCGGGCAGTATTGCGCCGCATATCAATTCGTCTGAACAGTTTGAGCAACCGCAGACGATGTATCCACAGTTGCCAGAAATGGAGATGTAAGAGCTGTTATGCGTATAAAAGGCTGGTTATAAACCCATGCATGACGAATTGAGCCTCTCATCCGTATAATAGATAAGCTCCTGAACAGCATTCTTGCCAACAGGGAATTATTTCTCTATACTGGTTATGCATTTGTATGATAAGATATGGACGCTGCTTATGCATGATGGAAAGGGCTAGAAAACACGCATATGCCATCTGAAAAACAAAATACGACGAGCCTTCCTGCCACGACATTGCTCTCGCACTCACCATCCTCTGAGCTACCAACCTCTGTAGAGGAGCGGCTTGAGTTGCTACAATATGAACGGGAGCGATTGCTGTTTGCTCAGCAGGTGGGCGGCATTGGAACCTTCGACTGGGATATCCTTCACGACTCCATTACCTGGACGCCCGAACTGGAAGCATTGTATGGTCTCCCACCCGGCGGCTTTGAAGGGGCATATGCGAACTGGGCGCAACGACTGCATCCTGATGACAAACAGCAGACCGAAGCAAATATCAATCAAGCCCTTACTGATGGCAAAGATTTTCAGGCTGAGTTCCGCGTGGTCTGGCCCAACCGGAGCATTCGCTGGCTCACCGCTAGAGGACGAGTGCTACTCGATGAGTCGGGAAAGCCGCAGCGTATGATTGGCGTCAATATTGATATCACGGAGCGCAAATTAGCCGAGGAGCGCGAACGCCTACAGGCAAAGCTGGTACAGACAGCGCATGATGCCTTTATCGTGTGTGAAGAAGATGGGCGTATACTATCATGGAATCAGGGCGCAACCGTGCTTTACGGTTGGTCAGAAGCCGAAGCAGTTGGTCAGCTTACCAATTCCTTGCTAAAAACACAGTCTTCCACTCCTTTAGAAGAGATA
>DAIQNC010000512.1:0-1710 GCA_036788655.1 Ktedonobacteraceae bacterium | reverse complement strand
TCTGTACGCACAGGGAAGTTGGGAAGGCGACGTGGAGCAGGTGAAGAAGGACGGCACGCCCCTTATCATCGCCAGTCGCCGTGTGTTGTTACAGAAAGCAACGGCAGGAGATGGGCATGCAAGAATACTGATTGTTAATCGTGACATCACTGACTTGCGACGCACTTTGCTCCATCTACGTTTCCTGACTGAGGCGAGCAAGTTGCTTGTCTCCTCACTGGATTATAAAGAGGTACTCACGCAGGTGGCTCAACGTGCTGTGCCTATGGTTGCGGACTGGTGTCGTATCGACCTGCTCGACAGCGATGGAATAGCACGTCCACTTGTGATTACGCATGTTGACCCTGAAAAAGTCGCATGGGCCTACGAACTCGATAAGAATATACCATATAATCCCGATGCACTCACGGGAACTCCTGCTGTTTTGCGAAATAAGCAATCGGAGTTTTATCCCTCTATTCCCGATGAACTACTGGTTGCCAGTGCGAGGGATGAACACGAACTGGAAATGACTCGCTCTATCGGTTTCTCCTCGGTAATATCTGTGCCTATCGTGGTGCAGGAGCGAGGCGTAGGCGTTATCACGCTGGTGACAACCGAGACGAAGCGGCACTACACGCCGACAGACCTGGCGATGGCGGAAGAACTGGCGGGGCGCGTCTCGCTGGCGATGGAGAATGTACGTATCTATCAGCAACTCCAGGAGTTCAACACGAACCTTGAAGGGATGGTAGCCGAGCGTACTGAGGCGTTACAACAACTCAATACTGAACTGCAACGCAGCAACCAGGAGTTACAGGATTTTGCTTATGTCGCGTCTCACGATTTGCAGGAGCCGCTTCGCAAAATCCAGGCATTCGGCAACTTGCTGGAGGATGAATATGGCTCGGTCCTTGACGAGGGCAAGACCTATCTAGCGCGAATGCGGAATGCAGCCTCGCGGATGCAGATACTCATCAACGACCTGTTGACATTCTCGCGTATTACCACGAAGGCATTGCCCTTCTCGCAGCTTGACTTGACGGTTGTCGCACGTGAGGTCGTCATTGACCTGGAAGCACTTGTGCAATCAACAAAGGGAACGGTTGAAATTGACCAGTTGCCTGTTATCGAGGCGGACCCGCTGCAAATG
Organism: Ktedonobacteraceae bacterium; assembly: GCA_036788655.1. GTDB lineage: Bacteria > Chloroflexota > Ktedonobacteria > Ktedonobacterales > Ktedonobacteraceae > JBBQVS01. The sequence continues at coordinate 578 of DAIQNC010000512.1, read as the reverse complement.
CGCCAATTATTGCAAAATCTGATTGGCAATGCCTTGAAATTCCATCGACCTGATGCCCCACCACAGGTTCACGTCTCTGCCGAAGTCATTACCGACCCTCAAACAGAGGAAGAGCAGTGTCTGCTCACGATTCAAGATAACGGTATTGGCTTTGATGAAAAATACCTTGACCGCATCTTCACCGTCTTCCAACGCTTGCATGGTAGAGGCCAATACGAAGGAACGGGTATCGGACTGGCGGTGGTGCGAAAAATAGTCGAGCGGCATGGCGGAACGGTGACGGCACAAAGCTCCGTTGGAAACGGCGCGGCATTCCTGGTAACACTCCCTGTTCACCAGAAGAACATTGAAGGAAAGAATATATGACCACAAGAGCATCCATTGTAATTTTGATGGCGGATGACGACGAAGATGACGTTTTGCTTACTCAGAAAGCATTGAAGCAGGGAAAGCTGCTCAATGAACTTCATTACGTTCAGGATGGCGAGGAGTTGATGGATTATCTACTGCATCGGGGAGCCTACGCGGACGCGGCAGGTGCTCCTCGCCCAGGGGTTATCTTGCTCGATTTGAATATG
>DAIQNC010000511.1:1973-3491 GCA_036788655.1 Ktedonobacteraceae bacterium | reverse complement strand
ATGACAAAGATGCTCGATGGGCAGTATGTAAGTTCGTCGTCGCAACCAACCATTATGGCGATTATGCTTGAGCAACTCGATCTGCAATCAGGGCAGCGTGTGCTGGAAATTGGCGCGGGAACTGGCTATAATGCCGCGCTCATGGCTCATATTGTCGGCGAAACGGGACAAGTTGTCACCATTGACATCGACGACGATATCGTCGAAGGTGCGCGAATACACCTCATAGCGGCAGGCTACGGGCGCGTTCAAGTTATCTGTGCAGATGGGGGCCTGGGCTATCCCGATGCCGCTCCGTTTGACCGCATCATTCTCACTGTAGGTGCATCCGATATCACACTGGCATGGCGAGAACAATTGAAAACCAATGGGCGATTGCTTCTTCCGCTTCTAGTGCGCGTCTCGCAACTCGCCATCGCGTTCGAGTCACGCCCGGATACCGATTACTGGCAAAGCATATCAGTACGTGCCTGTGGCTTTGTTGGCCTACGTGGTGCATTTGCAGAAGATGGAGAAACTATCCAACTTGCACCTGCGCCAGCACAAGTGTTACTCGGACTCGGCACACCTCATGCTGTACAGGCCGAACACGTCCTTTCACTTCTGCAAGGGTCATATCGAGATTTGCCTGTTCAGATAAGTGTCACCCCTGCGGATATCTACTGGAGTTTGAACTACTGGCTTGCCATTCACGAACCGCTCATATGTAACTTCTTTGCACTCGGCGAAGCGGCACACAATGGTATCCTTCCAGGTCTCGCACCTTCAACACATTCCACGATACAATCAATGCGAGCAATAGGTCTACTTTCCAATACCGCACTTGCCCTCGTGTATCCATTGCATGAAGCGACACCATCAACAGAAGCATCCGCCACTTCCACTCCTGCTCCACTTTCAGGACAAGCAGAGCAGACCGGACAACCTGCAACACCACACCTTTCTCTCTATGTACGAAGTTACGGCGATGATGATACGCTGGCACATCACTTAATTGAGCAAATCCGCGCATGGGATGAAACTGGACGCCCCGATGTGCAAAGGTTACATATCCGCTCATATACACGTGACAATAGGAACGATGATATATTGGGCGAAGGTGATATACTAATTGAGAGAAGGTGGTCTCGCTTCGTATTCAACTGGCAATTGTAGCAGCAAAAAAGGACTTGCATGCAGAATCTCAATGAACTCGCAAAAGATAAACGCTTTTTACGCTCGATCCTGGATAATAATGGAGTATTGCCACAGGATATCGATCCCGATGCGTTTACGTATGCATTGCTGGCAAACCTCGCCTCGCCCGATAGCGAACTACGCGACGAGTTGAGCTATATGGTGCTGGCGAGCGCGATTATCGACAAAGGACGCCTGACCGAAACACAAATTGAAAAACTCCTTGCTACCTCATTGGACGAGAATCACCTTTTCTACCATATCGGGGAAATTGGCACAAATAGTGTCTTTATGCGGAGCTTCTCCAATCTCATTATCGCGGCTATCCTCTATGACGATGTG
>DAIQNC010000511.1:1013-1963 GCA_036788655.1 Ktedonobacteraceae bacterium | reverse complement strand
TATCCGCACATTTGATTGCTCACACGAAAGCCGCTTTATTACGCTATGCACAGCAGGAGCATGACTGGCGCGGCTACATCATGGGCAAAGGATGGGCGCACGCCATGGCTCATCTCGCCGACTCACTCGATGAGTGCGCTCAAAATCGTTTCATGCAGCAAGAAGACCGCGAACAGATACTTGACACAGTACGCTCACTCGCCCAACTGGTAGAACCGCTTTATAACGAAGAGGATATCCGCCTTGCCACTGTCGTCTATCACATCATTGTGACACGCCAAGTCACTGATGTATTCCTTGACCAGTGGCTTGCCTCATGCTATATCGAACGTGGAACCGATGTAGCAACCTGGACAAGCGTTACCAACATGAAGAATTTCCTGCGAAGCCTCTATTTTCTGCTTCAATGGGACAACATGTCAATGCATTTTGCGGAACAAATATCTGTTCTGCTGCGCCGCCTGGATGATGTGTACATTCAGACAAGCGACGGGCGATGAGTTCCTCTTACTTACCTGTTTGAGCATTAGAGTCTCTTTGCGGATAATTATTCGGGTTCTCGATGCTCAAACCCTCAGAATGAGCGATATTGATAAGATTGATATCAGCACAAACTAATACAGGTTCAGGGGCATTATTTTCTTGTGCAAATGTGCGACATAATTCACCAGCCGCATCATACACTTCCGATGTTACAGGCCATGTATTGTAGTCTTTCAGGCTATCTTCCCTGAACTTCTTTATGAGTTGATCACGTTCATCAACTGTAATACTTCGCTCACGTGTTCTACGACAAAGAGCGGAGACAATCTCCACCCGTGCAGTTTGCGAAATATACAAGTCATGCTCTTGCGCTGGATCACAGATAGAGATAATCCATGCCTGACCTTGCTCCAATATGTATCGTTTAACAAGAGCAGAGGTATCTAAAAAGTAGGTTGCCACTAATA
>DAIQNC010000511.1:604-1003 GCA_036788655.1 Ktedonobacteraceae bacterium | reverse complement strand
CTTCAATAATCATATCAGAAGCAAGCTCATCACTTGCAAACAAACGAGCAAGTCGCTCCCGTTCGGACTCCTCATCAGGCGTCAAAGCAGACGGATGAGCAAGCGTAAGCAATCTCCCTTCACGGTACAACTTCTCTGCAAGTTCACGTCCTGTCATGGTATACTTCTCTTCTGGAGAAGGTGGCAAACGTTGTATCAATTCATGAAGCAACATTTCAGGCTGCTTACCATTCTTTGTTGCCTCGGCAGCAAGTCTCTGATATTCTTTGTCGGTTAATACGACTGTCATCTCATGTGCCATATATCATCTCCTTATCAGAGCCGGAATTTTCTTAATCTTAGTATAACATTTTTATGACAGTGTGAGACGTACAGGTAATGAAATTTATACATTCCAGT
>DAIQNC010000511.1:0-594 GCA_036788655.1 Ktedonobacteraceae bacterium | reverse complement strand
ACCATTTATGTAGCACTGCCAGCGTCTCACTCTGCCCTTTGAGGGTGAAGCCACCCACATCTTGCCAGCCCCAGAAGAAGATGCCTGCGATATGCTTGTCGGGAATAGCATTGGAGAGAGCTGCATTATAGGCTCCGGCTTGCTCCTGCGAGTCAAGCGGCTTGCTGCTATTCTGATTCCATGTCTGATAAAGTGCGTCACTGCTGTTGCGATAGCCAATCTCTGAAATCAGCACAGGCTTTCCAATGCGCGTCGAAAAGTTGTCCAGAATAGTTGAAATTTTAGAATGCCAAAGGCTCACCATTGCCTGTGGATCGACACGAACAGAGGTATCGACAAGGGGAAAGTACGACGATACACCAATCATAGCTAGATTCGCATTTCCGAACCAGTCTGGAATAGAGATGTTGGTAGGATACCAGTTCATATCATAGGTGAGTGTGCCAGCATACACACTATGAATGCGCTCAATCAATTGATTCCACAGTGACGAGGGAGCGTTTTGCTGAAGCCATGCACATTCTGTCGCTATCGCCATCTGGTCTGCACCTGCTTGAGCCGCCGCCACAACATACGGCTTGTAAGTGTTCCAGT
>DAIQNC010000510.1:0-3508 GCA_036788655.1 Ktedonobacteraceae bacterium | reverse complement strand
CGATAACAGGTCAATTACATTCAGCCCACAGGTGTGGGCGGATAAGAGAATTGGATTGCTCGCCATTGCAGGTGCGGCTCTCATGAGTCTGCTCTTACTGGCTGTCGGTAAGAAAGCTACGAATCACTAGAGAAGAAACAGATTGAGGTCTCAGACAACGAACTTCAACCAGATACGTTGGAGACCGATGGGGGACCGATTCACCACGTCCGTGTACCCCATCAACTATGTACGCACGGACGTGATGAAATCGGTCCCCCATCTGTCTCCAACGTCACTTCTAAACTTATTACTATAAGAAAACAAGCCATTCTAATAGATACCTCTCAATAAATCTAAAGAAATCTATGTAATTCTTTGATCACCTTGCTTATTGTCTGCTCATAAGCTATACTATGAACGCATGTAAACAACTGTAAAACAATGCTGCTACAAACGTAATCATGGCAGTTTATCGAACAGCAACTATATATTGTTAGATGTTAGAATTCTTATGATATTTCTACTGAGTTGAGAGAGAAGAGCATGGATGGCTATCTGACCACTGATGAAATTGCTCAACGACTGGATGTCAAGGTTGAGACGGTACGTCGCTGGGTCAGACAGGGGAAACTTCCTGGCCTGCCTTTAGGACGAGCAGGATATCGCATTCGCCAGAAGGACTTCGATGCCTTTGTGCAGGGTCAGGAGCCTCAGCATGTTCTCTCCAATTCAACGGCTCCTTCTAACAACTCGAATGGTATAAGTGAGTCTCACATAGAGGCGGCTGCTACAATGATTCTCGAACGCATGACTGATGGCGTTTTGCTCTTCGGCCTTAACGGGCGATGTCAGTACACGAATCGACAGGCCGAACAACTTCTGGGTCTCACGCCAGATGATTTAACTGGCAAGACAATAGATCAAGTGCTTCCTCGAAACATTGCCGATGCCGAAATGCGTGTGCGGCAGGATGACTATTTCTCGATAGCTACAGGTCGTTGGTATCAGGTAGGCATATTTTCAACTCCTCAAGGGCAGTGCGTTTCTTTTTTTGATATTACCAAGCACAAGCAGCTTGAAGAGCAACTATACCAGCGTGAGCAGCAATTTGCCACTCTTGTCGAACATCTGCCTGATGTTATCTTTCGTTTGGATAAGCAACTACGTCATATCTACATTAGCCCGGCGATTGAACACATCACTGGAGTTGCATCAAAGAATTGGATAGGCAAGACTGGACGCGAGATGGGTTTGCCTTCGGACATATGCGACATATTTGAGGCATTATGCCAGGAGGCAATAGCAACAGGGAAAGAGCAACATATGGAGTTCTTTCATCAGGGACGCTGGCAACGTTCGCGCATTTTTGCAGAGCTTGCCTCGAATGGCTCGGTTCATTTTCTGACAGGTATCACCGAAGACATCACTGAGCGCAAGTATCGGCAGTTAAACGCAACGTTCCTATCCGACCTCACTACGGAATTTAGCCGTCTTTCATCGCAGAAGGAGATTCTCCAGATTGCTGGAATGCGAATGAGGCAATATTTTAATGTATCTAGCCTGACCTGTGCTATAGTGAACGAAGCAGCAAACGAATTCACCGTTGTTTATGACAGCAATCAACAGAATCCAATAAGCGTCTTCAAACCTCAGAGGCTTTCCGATTACGTCAACGGTAATTTCCTGCGTGAGATAAAGGCAGGGCAGGTCATCGTCGTAAACGACGTTGCTGTCGATCCCCGTACTGCCGCTTATCCTGAGTCATTTCCACCATATCCTGTACGTGCCTTTGTCCTTGCTTCCTGTGTGGACAACAATGGGCAGGTAAATTTTGTGCTTGTCATGCAACATAGCGAACCGTATATCTGGCGTAGTGATGAGATTAACCTGATGCGAGAACTAACGGTACGCATCTATCCACAACTGGAGCGTGTACGTGCCGAGCAAGCGTTGCGTGAAAGCGAAGAGCGGTATCGGTCGCTTTTTGAGGCCATCGCTCAGGGAGTCGAACTCTGTGAATTGGTTCGTGACGAGAAACAAGCTGTGATCGACATTAGCATTCTTCAAGTCAATGCTACCGGGGAGATTGATGGTATTCTTTACTATTAGAAGGGCGTCATGAGGACATGTTTGTAGAGGAAGAAGGCACTCATGAATAAAACAAAGGATGTTCTTATTGCCGATGACAATGAAGCTATTGTCGAAGCCCTCACATTGATGCTCGAAGATGTGGGGTATAGCATACGGGCACTTCCGACAGGAGCATCCTATGAGGTCATGCTTGAAATAATACAGCAAGATGTTCCAGGTGTCTTGCTGCTGGATATCTGGATGTCAGGAAAAGATGGACGCGATATTTGCAAGTATCTGAAAAATCAGCAAGCGACGCGCAATCTTCCCATTATTCTTGTTTCGGCAAAAAGTGATTTACAACGCATAGCGCAAGAATCTGGAGCGGACGATTATCTCGCAAAACCATTTGGGATGAAAGAGGTCGTCGCAAAAGTAGGCAAATATCTTATGGTATAAACGTATCTATGCAACACATGCAAAGTTCTCCTTCCATGACACTGAACGGGGAAATAGACAGAAAGGAATACTGTCATGAGTACAGAAACCACAGGGCGGCAGGAACAGTTGCTCGCAATGCTTGAACGATTAGTGGAATTTCCTGAAAGTGCTCTCGACACCACACTTCTACAGGTTGTACAACAATGTACAGAGGTTCTTGCCGCCGACAAAATGGATATTTTCTTTCTCGACTCCAGCAACGAAACGCTTGTAGCGCATTGCGTTAGTGATACAGCGATGGGAAAATGGCAGCAGGCTATCGGCATGGATCGTCTGCCACTGGCGAATGGAGGTCGCACGGTTGAAGTCTTTCTCACCGGAACGCCTCACTTTAACAATCATGTGAATGAAGATGCAGATGAACTTCTGGGTGTGAAAGACGGTCTCGGTATACAATCACAGATTGCGGTTATCTTCAAAGTACAGACACACCATCGTGGAGTTGTCCTTGCGGCGTCAGAGAGTCAGGATTTCTTTTCGCCGCAAGATGTACGGTTTTTGGAAGCGGTCGCTCGTTGGGTCGGCATTGTCGTTGGGCGTGCAGAACTCGCCGCACGTGTGAAATATGAAGAGATCGAGCCAAGCTGGGGACAGATTGGCGAAGAAATACTGACCATTATGGCACATGAACTTCGTAACTACCTCAGACCACTAGAGGGACGCCTGGATTTGATGAGAGATCGAGCAATGCGTGATCAACGAGAAAAGGATGTACAGAATGCAGAAAGCTGTATCCACACGCTTGGTTTACTCTCACAAAGTATCTCTGACTTGTTGGATATAGCGCGTATCAACCAGGGAATTTTTACCATCAATCCACAATCCATGAATCTGGTAGAAATAACACGGGAGGTTGTAACCAAATTTGATGCGAAACATATTCCCATCGCCGTTCACACTCCTGTAGAGGTTGTTTTCACTGCTGACCCTGACAGGTTACACCAAGCACTAGAGT
>DAIQNC010000509.1:3179-3511 GCA_036788655.1 Ktedonobacteraceae bacterium | reverse complement strand
CCTTCTTGACTCTTGGTTCATACCAGTCCGTTGAACAGGAGAATGTTGCCTGTTTTGTCTACTTACGTCAGTACGCTAACCAATGCTGTGTAGTGGTTCTCAACTTTTCAACACAAGACCAGGTTGTGACAATGCCACAGTGGGGGCAAGGACATATCCTGCTTTCTACACACGTAGACCGCGAAGAATCTATCTCATTATCAGAGGTACACCTTCGAGGAAACGAGGGTCTGCTGATAGAAGTGGAGACTTCATCCTTGCCTGAGTAAGAGTTGAAAAACCCCTGACGCGGCGAAGGGATAATACCGTCCTCACCAAGCATAGTCGGCAAA
>DAIQNC010000509.1:1735-3169 GCA_036788655.1 Ktedonobacteraceae bacterium | reverse complement strand
AGACCGCGAAGAATCTATCTCATTATCAGAGGTACACCTTCGAGGAAACGAGGGATTGCTTATAGCGTTAGAGGCTTCGTCTTTGCCTGTATAAATGAGAGAAACCATCCTCAACCTCGTATGTGCGAGATTGAGGATGGCTTTTTGCATTATCGAATAGAAGCCAATTGCGCTCCTATTTTCCGCTCTTTGCCTGCTGGTAGCGTTTGTTGATCTCGTCCCAGTTGACCACATTCCACCAGTTGCTCAGATACTCCGGGCGGCGGTTCTGGTACTTGAGATAGTAGGCATGTTCCCATACGTCGTTGCCCATGATGGGATATACGCCTTCGAGCAAGGGGCTATCCTGATTGGCAGTTGAGGTAATCTGGAGCTTGCCGTCCTGTCCAAGTGTGACCCAGACCCAGCCGGAGCCGAACCGCTTCGCACCGGCATCATTAAACGCCGCTTTAAAAGCATCGAATGAGCCGAAGGAATCGTTGATGGCCTGTGCAATCTCGCCCTGTGGTGCGCCACCACCATTGGGCTTCATAATTGTCCAGAACATGCTATGGTTTGCGTGACCACCTCCGTTATTGCGAACGGCAGTCTGGATATTCGCTGGAACGTCATTGAGATGGCGCAGAATATCCTCAACAGGCATAGATGCAAACTGGGTATTCTGTACTGCGTTGTTCAGGTTAGTGACATACGCCTGATGGTGCTTGTCGTGGTGTAACTGCATCGTCTGTGTGTCGATGTATGGCTCCAATGCGTTGTAGTCATACGGTAGTGGTGGAACTTCAAATGCCATGTGAAAACATCTCCTTCACGTTAGATATGATGCGAGGAAACTCTTCCTCTAATTGGAAGTTGGGCAATCGCTTGACATGCACACCTTTATGCTTTAGTATCGTGATGCGATACATGGAGAGGTGCAGTCAATGTGTCACTCCACACAACAGTAGTTGTATTCGATAGGAAGGGTAAATGTCAAGGTCAAGCACAAGTAATACACAACTTGCCTGGACATATGCTTTCATTTTAGGACAAGTCATGCTATACTCAGGATATCCAATTTCGGTGAAAGCCAAATAAGATGAGGTTACACTATCTCAGGTAAAAGAGGGTGCGAATAAACATGAGTACACAAGAGCCATCGTCATTGAGGACGATCCTCCTAGTTGAAGATGATGTACCGATTGGCGAAGTCCTCGTTCAGGCAATTACACAGGAGACAACGCATATAACAGTAGTGGCGCAAAGTGGAGAAGAGGCACTCAAGCTCATTGAAAGCATCAAACCGAGTTTACTCATCCTCGATTATAGATTGCCGGGCATGACGGGCCTCGACGTGTACGACGATATTCACGGACGCGAAGAGTTTATGGATGTGCCAGCGATGATGATAAGCGCACAACTGCCCACAAATGAACTCAAAAAAAGCAAAATCAC
>DAIQNC010000509.1:0-1725 GCA_036788655.1 Ktedonobacteraceae bacterium | reverse complement strand
TGCCAGTGAGCGAGCTAAAAAATCGCGCAATCACAGGTATGAACAAGCCACTAGACCTCGATGAATTTCTTCAAACGATAGAACGCCTACTTGCTTGAACCGACTGCGAGAAAATGTATGATACGTGTTTCGTCTACGTTATTCGGGACCCAGACGAGTTTGATAATCCTTGTCCAGGGCGAGAAGCAAGTCCTGGAATGCCTTCACAAGTGCCTGATTGCGTAAACGATAGTAGACGGTGTTGCCTTCGCGCCGAGATGCTACGAGTCCCGCATTGTGCAACTGCCGCAAGTGCTCGGATGTGGTTGCCGCCGAGAGTCCAATAGCTCGTGCGATATCGCCAGAACGTCGCTCTGGTAATGCAGCATTCGTTTCATCGGTAGGAACCGCGAGGAGTTCCAAAATATAACGACGGCTCGTATCACAAACGAGCGAAAGAAATTGATCGACAAATTTGTCAAGTTCCGGTGGACGACGAGGGGCGCGATCTTCTCCATTCGTTGGTTGCTGTTCTGCTGAATTTGATGATTCCTGAATAGACATACTGCAATCCTCCATGATGCGTAAACGCTGAATACTCTCCGACGAGTAATAAAATAGCTGAGTATTCTGTGCAAATAATAGTACCACTTCAAACGGATATCTACAACGATATTCGTATATATCTTTCCCGTTTTGTTTATTAATTGCGATAAAGATGCTATACTGGCATCGTCCAGTCGCTCTAACCTGTTTCCACAAATGCGAGGGATAAAAAGAATATCGCCCACAGGAGAGCGATAGCACCATATCATACTACTATGATTCTGCGCTATTTCAAGAAGCTCGAAGGGACCGCACCATGATAATCGGGAAGATCGTCAAATCGGAATCACACATCAACTACGTCTGCCAAATTTTCGGGCCAAATGAAGCAGTCCAAAGGCCACGACCAGAGGATTATGCCTTTGGGCGTTTTGTGCGTGTTGCTATTCGCTCTGAGCAACCAGACGACATGTACGACTCGCTCATGCACTACGAGCATGGAGCCAATCAGACGCCGAATACATATGCTGTGGGCGTTATTTATGATACTATTTTGATAAACCCTGCTTATGGAATGCTTGGGCCACGCCTCTCGAACGAGACTCAGGTAGAGTTGTTTTCGCCCGACTACATTTCCGAGAAGGCGGTGTATATTCATATCATGATTCTAGGTGTCATAGAGCAGGGTGAACAGGCATCGCAGGAGGAAACGCCTGCTTCACCGCAATCATCTATTGTACAGGGTGTGCCGTTACTCTCACTGGAATTGGATAGCGAGGTAGAGACGATGAGTGATGATGAGGTTGCCGCGTTCCATTTCTTTGCAGACCCTGCAAGTGCGGCTATTCAGGGAGATGGACAACCATATTTGCATATGGGTTATTTGCCTCACGTCATTTCTCAACGAAATAGTTTGCTTCCTATGGTGGCCTTGCGAATTATCGACCAACTCGAACGTTTATTTCCACAGAATATCGCGCTGCTCTCAATTGTCAAACGCAACTTTGCATGGCGGCTCAAGGTTGAGTCGGCAGGTTAACCGACAGGTATACAATCTCTATAGTTAATAAAAATAACGGGAATGGAGCAATCCTCGTATGTCACAGCAACTCCCACCAACATATCCTGTACGCAAGCCTGTCGGCATCACCAAAGGGCCAGGAGAGACAATTCACGAATATACCTTTGTGTCGCGTGATG
>DAIQNC010000508.1:0-3514 GCA_036788655.1 Ktedonobacteraceae bacterium | reverse complement strand
AGAAACGTCAGCGTATCCTCTAAGTGCTTCATGCGTATCAAGAACTCCTCACGCGCCGTACACAGGTTGGCTTTGTGCAGATATAACGCGCCGATATACTCCATGCTGGTTGAGGCGACTTCGGCGAACTCCATTGGTAGCGATTTTTCCCAGCGTTGTTGTACATAAGGCAGGTGATCCGACTCGAAGACGTGGAACGCATGACCCGATTCGTGGAAGATGAGCGGAACAACATCATTGATAGAGTTCACATGCCCAAAAATGAAGGGCAAATGCACTACTTCGAGCGGAAGATTGTAGCCACCGGGAGCCTTCGCAGGACGCTCTTCCAGATCGAGCAGGTTATGTTGCAGCATGGTCTCAAAGTACGTTTTTAACTGTGGGTTGATAAGCTGATAGACGGGGAGGCACTGGTGCAACAGAGCAGGTACATCCGAGATAGCGCGTGGTGCTTCACTTGCTCTGGGATTCACAAACATATCCCACGGGCGTAGTAGCTCTACGCCAAGCATACGACGATGCTTTTCGCGTATCTGGCTTGCCGCAGGAACAATCACCTGCTCGACAGCAGCATGAAAGCGTTTGCAATCGTCGGGCGTGTAGTCGAAGCGAAACATTTGCTGCCAGCGATACTCGCGGAAGCTCTCAAAGCCAGCATTCTGTGCAATCTGCTGACGCAATCGCATCTTTTTGACCCATATTTCGTTAATTCTGTCTCTATCCTGTAATTGACGCGCCATTATCGTGCGCCATGCCTGCTCACGCCGCTCCCTATTCGGATCATATAGCGTGGAATAGAGCGCGGTGATAGGTAGCTCTTTGCCTTCCCACATCACCATCTGTGAGCCGCGCATCTCCATATAAGCATCGCTTAGAATTCTATCTTCGGCAAGCAGGGGCAGATTGTCCTCACGATACAGTGTAGTTTCCGCACGTATGTTACGAAGTGGGACAGCAAATCCTTCCGGTTCCAGCTTACTCGCCAGTAATTGCTCTTTGAGTATCTGGTCCGCCTTTTGTATATTGATGTGGACATTTTCCAGAAATTGCTGCTTGTGTTGCGCCTCGGCGGTGTCATCAGTATTGACGGTGGTGGCAATCTCAAACCGAACCAATGTCTCATCGACCAGCGCATTGAGGCCCGACCATTGTGCCATCCATTCTTGCAAATTCTCCGAGGAAGGTGGAGTATTCGCCAGTTCATGATACCAGGGTTCAATGTCAGACCAGGGTAAGCGCGAAAATGCGTCGCTTGTGGTTGGTAGGGGAGTAAACATAGATGAGTCCTTTCGTCGTTGAAGAGGCATATGACAGAATTTCTATTGCTCGCAAAAACTTCTGCAATTATATTATACGTTTGTAGGGCCGCGATTTATCGCTCGGCTCATCTTCATAATCAAAGTTGCCCTATCTGTAGTCCGGCGATTTATCGCGGACGAGTGCCTACGCTATATGGTTCTCGTCCGCGATAAATCGCCGGACTACAGATAGGGCAACGTATTCCGTGTGGTAAAGTATGGCGAGAAGGTTGCTTTATCAGAAAAGGAGCATCTCATGACTATTGAAGTTTACATAAAAACGGTCGTTTTACCAGGAGGAAAAATAGAGGTTAGCGATCCTGCGCTTGTTTCTGTTGTAGGGCAGGAGGCAACAATAGTTGTTACAGTTGAAGAGCAAAAGCCCGTTGAGCAGCGAAGTGTCATTGATATATTGCAATCCTTTCAGGGTCATCAAGTTTTTAAAAGCGCAGAAGAGGTGGATGCGTACTTTCGAGAGGAACGTGATGCATGGAATCGCTAATTTTGCCTGATAATGACATAGATGAACATTGATTTATGGTGGAAAACGTTAGTGAATGGGAAGCAGGGTGTAGTGATGGAGATTGAGAACTTATGCTGGACATGGGTGGGAGGTGAGCCAGGGTGTGATAGAATCAGCCCCCTACACTTCGGTTCCACGCATTCTCATAGGCGAGTTACCACAGTGTAGGGGGCTGATTCTATCACACCCTGGCTCACCTACTCGTTTGTATTCAAGATATTTGTTATCTTTCTTCATCATACCAGGACATCGCAGTATTCTCCGACGATTTTCAGTCTCGTTCCGTTCCCCATTCCTAATGTTCCATTCACGCAGCGATGTACGGGTCATAATTCATTACACCCTCTCTCCGCTCCACAAATCTCCCACCAACGCAGCGTGTACGGGTCATAATTCATTACACCCCGTCCTCACTCCACGAACGTTCACAAAAGAAAATCAATGCCCATAACTCGACCTGCCGCAAATCCGACCCCCTCATCGTTCCATCTTCGTGTTATCAAGTATTTGGTGACGTGTGTATGCTGGTAATAGAGGAGGTCAGGTCTCTATGCAATTTTGCGGTATGTCCAGTATTGTAAATCGTCAGTCTCACCGTTCTCAATGGGGAATTGGTCTCGTATTCGTCTGTATGGTCGCGCTACTGGTAGGAAGTATGTGGGGAAGTTGGGCGTTGAGCGCGAAGGCGAGCGGAGGAACTCCGTTGCGAGGTCTTCCCGTTCATGTCAAGCATATCATTGTTCCACTTCCCATTAACTACAACAAACCAGTTCTTGCGTTCTACTACATGTGGTATCACACCTCTGACTGGTGTAGTTGTCACATGTCGGATCTTCCCGTGACGCAGTACGACTCCAGTAATGATGGCATCATCGACCAACAGGTGAATGAAGCTGCGAACGCGGGCATCACGGGTTTCATCAGTTCGTGGTGGGGGCCGGGCGACAATACGGATAACAATTTCGTTAAGCTACTGGCACACGCGAACACGCTGGAGCAAAACACAGGTTTCCACTTTGCCTCATCGCTCTATTTCGAGAGCGATGCCCCGAAGCTACAAGGCATGGGCAACATAGTGAACAGCTTGCGCTACATTCAATCGCATTACCAGAATAACGCGCACTTCTTTCACTGGCATGGTAAACCTGTAATCTTCTTCTGGGATCCGTTAGGAGGTGGTCGTACACTTTCCGAATGGACCTCGATACGGCATCAGGTTGATCCCAACCACAACATGATATGGTCTGCGGAAGGGATCGATATGAATCTGCTGAATGTCTTCGATGGTATTCATCTGTTCAGTGCAGGCTACTGGGGCATTCTACACGGTGATATGCCACAGGTTGACCAGGGATTCCGCAACCAGATTAGTGCGTACAATCAGGCGCACCACACACAAAAAATCTGGGCGGCAGGCGTCCTTCCCGGTTACGATGATACACGCATACCGGGGCGCACCGGAACCTACATCGTGCCGCGCAATAATGGCGCGACCTATCGCACCAGTTGGAGCGCGGCGATGAGTAGTAGTCCCGACTGGATCACGATCACCACCTTCAACGAATGGTTCGAGGGTGCAATGATCGAGCCAAGTGTGCATTATCACAATCAATACCTCGATTTGACACAGCAGTTCTCAAAACAATGGCATGGTTAAAACCCTCTGTAGGGGCGTTATTCTATAACGCCCTGG
>DAIQNC010000507.1:0-3521 GCA_036788655.1 Ktedonobacteraceae bacterium | reverse complement strand
CACACACAGTGGAGTCGTTATGGTAAGTACAAAGACTACTCCGGTATTGCTCGGTCTGCAAGGAGATGGTAGTATTCAGATACTTGGATAATACAGGGATAACATCGGGAGAAGGCGATGGAATTGCTGGTTATGACACTGGCTTACACAACACCAGAGCGTGACGCAGATGTGTTAGCACGAGTGAGGTTGGTAGGTGAGACAATACACAATGTACCGGGAATGATGACTTCGCAACTCTATCGGGGACGTGGCACCGAGCCGTGCTACGCGATCTTCACAACGTGGGAAAGCGAAGATGCGTGGCGTCGCGCACGTGAGCGATACAGTCCACGCCATCTTCTCGCCGCCTCAAACGACCTGTTCATATCCTCACCTGAACAATGGTATCTTTCCTACTTATGGGGCTACAATCGACCTTCGGTAACTCCTTTGATTGCCAGTTTACATCTTGCAACTATTCCACTTGAGAAAGCTGATGTTGTGCAACGCGGATGGGTTGAAGGGCTTCACCGCCAGGAAACACAGTCGCTTCTGGCCTTCTCATTCCTCGCACGTGGAACCGACGAAAGTACACTCACACTTCCATCTATGGAAAACACAGGCGCAATAACTCCCAGTCCGGTAGCGCAACAAGCAACATTGTTTCTCAATTTGCTCAGTTGGACAAATGATGAGGATCGAGAGGCTTTTTTTGCCGACCCCGACTATAAAGCAATCAAGCGATTTCTGAGAAACACTGGTATTCTCCACATTCTCTCGCTTGAAGCAATGTAGCATAATTGTCCTATCTGTAGGGGCGTTATTCTATAACGCCCTCGTCTCCCTTTGACTATTCGTAGTGGGCTATCAGGGCGTAATGAATAACGCTCCTACAGATGGGGCCACTTTATTTAATCGGATGAGGTTTCAGCAACGGGGCGGTCATAATATTTCTTGAGTTCCAGCTGCAAGAGTTGCTTATTCGCCCAGAGTTGACTGGTAAATGTATGATACTCTCCATCGCAGAAAGGAATGGAGTTTGTACATTTGAGGTGTGGCAATAGACGAAAACGGATAGCTGTTCCATCTACATCCACCCAGATATGACGACGGGTAGTGCCAGTTCCCCACTTAAAAATCACCGTCGAATCGAATTCCTCAAACCATCCTCGCCCTTTTAAAAGATTTTTATTGATTGATTGCAGCATTTCAGCAAGGCCACTATCACGAAGAATGCGTTTCGCGTTCTCTCGAACCGCCTTTTTCTGCTCTTCCGCTTCCTCTACTGCTGTCTGCTCGGTATGTTCCTGATTCGTAAGATGTCTCCTCTTTATTATTTGATTGGATATGCTGATATCATCGTGTAGGGACCGATGTATCACATCCGCGTCAGTTGTAGATAGGACAGACGGACGTGATACATCGGTCCCTACACGATGACCAGATGATTTGTTTGTTTGCTCTATTATATCATACTAGACAGCACATCTCTTCGGTGTTTTTAGCACTCTTAACTGTCAAATAAATTCTGCGAGAACATCCTGCTCAGAAAAACGTTGGGCGCGTTGTCCGGGGCGTTCTGTCATAAATGGATATGTCGCAGCGTAAGACGCACAATCATGATAACGTTGTGTGCGCCAGCCACTGACACTCGACGATGTTTGTAGAGCAAATAAATGATTGGGTGACTGTTTAGCTGCTCGCTTTGCCTCTGCCGCTAAACAACTCAGTTCACTTCGATGATGAATATACTTCCCATGATTATTGATAATGCCAACAGATACGGCAACTAAGGGAAATTGACAGGAGAGTCCTCTACGATCCAGACAGTTGATTGTCCCACGTTCGATATCCTCCGCTCGATAGAGGTCACGGCTCTGAACTTCATAATGAGAGACTATTTTCTGACCAAGCATTGCTGATTTATCAGGTGTGGTCATAATGAGAAAATCATCTCCACCCACATGCCCTACAAAATCGTCTTCATTGCCGTATTCATAAATAACACGTTGACAAATATGAGCGACAAGCACAATCATTTCGTTCCCTGCCAGAAAACCATAGACATCGTTGTACGCCTTGAAGTTATCGAGGTCAAGATACAGAAGACTCCATGCGCCCGAACTGGCAAGTTTATCACTAAGAGCATGTTCTAATTGCAAACCGCCAGGAAGTTTCGTGAGAGGAGAGAGTGCATATTGCTGAGAGCGTCGAAGCTGGCTACGAATACGTGCAAGCAATTCATCAGTATCAAAGGGTTTCGTGAGGTAGCTATCGGCTCCTAATTCAAATGCTTGCACTTTATCTGCCAATGTAACTCTAGCACTGAGCGCGATAATGGGGATATGTACCGTTTTGGGGTGAGCGCGGAGTTGCTGGATAACCTCGTATCCATTCATCTTCGGCAACATGATATCCAGCAAAATAAGCTGTGGCATCTCACGCAGGGCATAACGGATAGCCTCCTCACCGCTTAGAGCATTGACCGTGCGATACCCCTCGATTTCAAGCGTTTCCCTCAATAGTTCTGCGATGGTTCGATCATCTTCAACGACTAAAATCGTTATCATATAATGCTCCTATCTCTACATTCGCCTGCTTGCGAGTATACTATACCAAACCCCATTTTGGCATGTTCGGCAATATCAGCAACATCAGCAATCTCATCAACACCATCACAGCCTCATCGCGTGCAACGTGCAGTAGACTATCACATCGCGTTCGTAACGTTGTCAGTCTGTTTGTTTTGATATCTTCATCGCATCATCACACCACGCTGTATGAACATAATTTTTCCCGGTACACGCGCTACATCCGTGGAACGGTGTATAGTGTAGAAAAGATGCATTTTTCACATCTATTTCACACATATATGCAATACCAAAGGAATCAGAAGCGTCATAACTTCTGATATGTATGAGTAGCGTTCACCAGGGCTAGACGTATCCATCTCCCCAGGGATAGCGTCCAGGCGAAGGAGAGCAAAAGAGCATCGGGTAGGGAAAAGAAAATATGTTGTGTACCTTTTCCCTGCACAACTCGTCACCCATAGGAAATACGGTCTCACATATATGGCGACATGCGAGAACGAAACTAGCCTGTAAAGAGCTATACCCTACAATAACTGCGCTACGTTACAACACGCTACATAAACGGGACTTACGGTACAGAAACAACCTCTCTTATGTAGTATAACATTCTTGTGTCCACTTGCAAGGGTAAACGTATGCAATTTGTTCCCCGGCAAAAAACTTGTCGAGTTTTCTTCCAAAACATGGGGGTAATGAGCTAAAAGTTGACGCAATTCCATTCCTGAGATACTATAAGGATAGATACAATAGTAGGGAAGTGGAAGGAAACAGAAGTAGCGCATGACCGTATCGGTTGAACGCCCCGTGACATTTCAAAGCAAGGGACAGCCATCGTTTCTTTTAGAGGGGGTCGTTCATGCTCCTGCAACACACGATCCTGCCCCCGTCGTGGTGCTTTGTCATCCTCAGCCAGCAAGTAGTGACATGAACGATCCGCTCACAGTAGCT
>DAIQNC010000506.1:0-3523 GCA_036788655.1 Ktedonobacteraceae bacterium | reverse complement strand
TTATGAGCATCTCAGTGTCCATACAGCCGTGATAAATCACGGCACTACATGGGGCTTTGATGCTCCTCACGATATAATATCCTTTATGAATCCGTCTCATTATTATCGGAGAAGCCGCGTATACGCAGCGTATTGAGACGCCGTGCAGGTCTTCTCAGCAACGCCCCCGGACGTGGAAGACGGCGGCGTATGCGACGAAGACGAATGGCGGAGCGGAGACGGCTCGCCATCAGTTGCTTGCGACGACGCCATTGCGCGGATTGCCAGACACTCGCTTTATCCGCAGGGGGCAGGTAGCTCAGAATGCACTCGGCAATATCGAACGAGGCTCGCGGGCGGCTGAGGCGTTTTGCATTTCTGACACGTCTCCGCAATTCGGACGAACCGGGCTTGATGAGCAGACGTAATGAGTCGATCAATTCTGATGGTTCCAGAGCTAGCACACCCACATCATTCTCGACCACGAAGTCGATATTTCCCTCTTCCTGACCCGGCACGTAGCCGCTCAAAATAATAGGGAGATTACAGGCAAGGGCCTCACAGATGGTTCCCGGCCCTGCCTTTGTGATGATGACATCTGCGGCGTGCATCAACTCTGGCATGTTCTGCACAAAGCCAAAAATCTTCGCAGGGACGCGCAGATTTCCCTTTGTGCGTTGCAGGTACGCATACAGTCGTTTGTTGCGACCCGTTACCACCATCAATTGTACTGGCAAACGCCCACGCGAAATGGCTCGTACCGCTTTCTGCAATCCACCGGCACCATCGCCACCACCGACGAGCAACACCACAGGCACACCCGGCTTCAACCCGAATTTTTGTCGCAGTTTCTCTTTGCTCTCAACCGCTCGCGTAAACTTGGGGTCTATTGGCATTCCCAACATGTGAACACGGTCTTTATCCAGTCCCAGCTTGATAGATAGCTCCTTCGCCTGCTCCGTCGGCACAATGTAGCCATCTACACCCGGCGCATACCATGCCTGATGGACGCTAATCAAATCAGTGACGACCGTTAAAAAGGGGATGTGCAGACCAAGCTCTCGCAAAGCATCGACCGTCACATGATTGAGTAAGGGGTGAATGGAGACAATGATATCGGGCTGGACGCTGGTAATGAGGCGCAATAAGCCATTATGAATAAGCGGTTTGGAGACGACGTGAGCAGTACGAACTGATCCTTTCGTATTACTCAGATGGAAAAATTCGCCGTACAGTTTTGGATTATAACGAATTGTGGGGCCGTAGAGCTTGACTGCTTCGCGTAAAGGGAAACGGCTATACTCCTCGAATACATCCACGATGACTACTCGATATGTCGGGGGCGCAGGCTCTTCTTCCACCAGAACAACTTGTCCCACTTGACCCGACTTTCCTGATTGCCCCGACGTCCCTGATGCCTCAGCCGAAGCTTCTTTTGCATGAAGACGCGCTCGCCACTCTTCCTGCTGCTGCTGTTCAATCAGCTTGAGGGCGTTATTGATCGCATTGGCGGCACTACGATGGCCCGCTCCGGTATCGGCGATCAAGAACAGTAGTGTTCGTTGGGCCGCTTGTACCAATCGCTCACCCCTTATATATTTCCCGGCATTTGCTCATTTGCTCGCTCACTCACAAATCACCGTCTTCCTTTTCTTCTCTCAACTTAAAAAGAGGGATAAAGGTGCGTTTGAGACGCCTTTATCCCTCTCATTATACGCCGAAACGCTACTCTTCTTCTTTTAGATTGAAGCGTCTGCGGAACCGCTCGACACGTCCTGCGGTGTCAAGGATGCGCTGCTGGCCCGTGAAGAACGGGTGACATGCGGAGCAAACATCGACTTTCATCACAGGTTTGGTGCTAACTGTCTTAAAGCTGTTGCCACAAGCGCACTGCACTGTGGACTCAACATAATTAGGATGAATTCCTTGTTTCATTTTTTCGCAACTCCCAGGGATACAATATCAACAGGTATCACGGCGTTCTTAAGCTCAAGCTTCGCTGTGGAAAATTTCTCTTCGACCCGTCTCGCTATTCTATAGACACGTCCAGTGTAGGACGATTGTACATGTTGAACGATGCTACGTCAAGAGGGTAGGGTGTAATGAATTATACCCGTACATTCCTGTTCGATAGAGATAACACAGATACGCTCGATTTTATGCCCACAATCCTGTCCCTGTGATACACTATGAAGACGTGCTAGTAGTAGTTACTTACCAATAATAAGGAACCGTGTAATTCACAATGATTGAACGCTATTCATTACCAGAGATGGCTGCCATCTGGTCTGCGAAGAATAAAACCGATATGTGGCTGCGTGTCGAGTTGCTTGTCTGCGAAGGTTGGGCGCGTGAAGGCGTCATTCCACCCGATGCCATTGAGAAAATTCGACGTGCCAGCTATAACGCACAACGTATGCAGGAGATCGAGAACGAGACGCATCACGACGTTATTTCGTTTCTACGCTCGATTCAAGAGCAACTGGGGCCAGAGGGCCGCTTTATTCACCTGGGTCTCACCTCGTCCGATGTGCTGGATACAGGTCTCGCCGCACAGTTGAAAGAGGCAGGAACATTGCTCACCGAGTCACTGGCAACGCTGATACAGGTCGTAGGCGAGGCGGCGGTACAGTATAAATATACGCTGATGGCAGGTCGTACACATGGCATTCATGCGGAACCGATGACCTTTGGTCTCAAACTCGCTATGTGGATGGACGAGCTTCGGCGCGACCAGCAGCGACTGGCGGCGGCATTGGAGCAGGTGACAGTAGGCAAAATCTCTGGTGCAGTCGGCACACATGCCACTGTTCCACCGCAGATTGAGGAGTTCGTGTGTGCAGAAATGGGACTCGGTATCGCGCCTATTTCCAGTCAGATTGTGCAACGCGACCGACACGCGCACTTCATGACCACAGTTGCCCTCATTGGTAGCTCACTCGAAAAGATGGCGCAGGAGATTCGCCACCTGCAACGCACTGAATTGAGCGAGGCATTCGAGCCGTTCGGCTCCGGTCAGCAAGGTTCGTCGGCGATGCCACACAAACGCAATCCCGAACTGTGTGAGCGCGTCTGCGGACTCGCACGTGTCCTGCGCGGCTTCTCCGTGACAGCAATGGAGAACGTTGCCCTGTGGCATGAGCGCGACATCAGCCATTCATCTGCCGAGCGCATCATTCTTCCCGATGGTTGCACGCTGCTCCACTACATGCTCTCGATCTTCACAAGAGTCATGCGCGGACTCGATGTAGACGCCGAACGGATGCTGGCAAATCTCAACATGACGGGTGGCCTCGTCTACTCACAACGCATCCTGCTTGCCCTCATCGACAAAGGTGTGGGGCGTCAGGAAGCGTACAAGATGGTGCAGCGCAACGCAAAAAAGGTGTGGAGTATGGCGAGTGCAGGCCCAATCGCTGGCCCGGCACTCCTCGATGCGCTGAGTAGTGACCCCGAAGTCACCGCATACGTCTCACCTGATGAACTCAAAGAATTGACCGACAATTCCTATTATCTGAAATACATCGACACGTCGTTCAAACGG
>DAIQNC010000505.1:0-3553 GCA_036788655.1 Ktedonobacteraceae bacterium | reverse complement strand
TACGGTCAGCAGGAATTTCCAGCTCTTTTTTGAACAACAATCCCTTCTGAACAGTAACGCCTTCGACACGCCCCTGCTCGTCGCGTGTCACGCTCGTGACCTTCGGTTTGCTTACATCCTCTTCGCCCAGGTCACCACCCGTCGCCTCGACCGTCATGCCGGGTTCAATGATATCTTTTTGCTCCTCTATCCCTTTCGACTTTTTCAACCGCTCTCGTCTTCGACTCATTTCTACTAGCCTTTCACGCACATCCTTGTGATTCATAGCACCGCGACACATCCATTGCTTATAGCACGATTGAGAAAGGCTCTCCTGATACATTCTATATGTAGAGGCGTGAATTATTACGGCTGTCTGCATCACTGGTTGCCCGACAGCCGTAATAATTCACGCCTCTACACGGAACCCGTCCGTGATAATTAATTTTCACACTCAGGATCGGCAATTTCGTAGAACCCGATTTATCGATGAGGCCACCTTGACCCGACCCTATCGATAAATCGGGGGTCTACGAAGGTATCTAATCGTTTCTTATATCATATGGACGCAGGAACACAGCTGGTTGATAGTCGATGAAGGCCGGGGGGACGGGATTGAACGTTGCACCAAGCGCGGCAGCTTCCTGGTTCAGCACGGCGGTTTGTAGGGTGTGGTCCCAGTTGCCGATGTTGATACGGTTCACCAGCGCACCGAAGCCTGTGACTACCTCAGCAGGGGTGAAGGCACAGTGACCCGCACGATGAATGAAGAGTTGACGAAGTAGGTTTCCGTTGTCCTGAGAACTCACTACGCTTCTGTACGCCTGCTCTTGCTGATTGACCACGAGACCATCACCGGTTGTGTGGAGCGTCAACACAGGGATTTCAAGGTTGCCATTGAACACGATGTACTTGCTTACATAGTTCACGGCAGACTGTTTGGCCTGAATGCGTGGTGCGCTATTGAGCGTGGCAAGGTCAGTTTTCAGGTTGAGACCTACCTGCTGATAGAGATTGCTCACCTCAGTTTTGTCAATAGAGTTCGCCAACTGCTTGCTATAGTTCACGCCGACGTTCCAGGAGAAGTTGCCACCTGCACGGGCTTCGAGTTCGGCACGCGCAAAGAAGGCAAAAGCAAAATCTACCTGACTCTCCCACAGATATTGATTCTGCTCTTGTGCGGCATAATCGTTGCTCGCTGGCTCAGGTGAGGCAGAATCGAACCAGCCGGGGAGATCGGTGAGGGCAGCCGCAAGTGAGATACGTGCGCGTCCCTGTGGCGTACTCTGCGCCGTGTTCAGAGCAGCTATCGCCTGTTGATACGCTGTAAGAGGATTAGTAATATTGACTACTGGTAGCGAATTACCTGCCAGCAAGACATCGAAGGCATAGGCACTATCGAGAGCCTGATTCCATGTGCCAATACTTCCTGCGAGAACACCACACATCGGCATCGCTCCTGCAAACAGGTGGGGATGGAGTTGCACGAGTCCTGCCGTGATGATACCACCAAGCGAATCGCCCCATGCAATCGTGCGGAGCGGTTGACCACAGGTTTGATTGAAGTAGTGGAGCAGCGTAATCTGATCGTTGAACGCTTGCTGTATCGCCCAACCATTCTGACTGTAGGAAGAACCTGTCAGTGCGTAGCCCTGTTGCAAGAGAGCCGCACCTGTCACCGCATCGGGCGCATCAGGAGCAGGGTTGAGCAATGGTTGTGAGGTAAATACGTAGCCATGACTGTAGAGGACAAGTGTGCCATTCCAGTTCGAGGGAACAGCAATTGTGTAGTTGGCTCCATTGAGTGCGCCTGTCTTCGTGTCTGTTGCGCCCGGCGTAATGCACTTGTTCGAGAAATGCGCAGAGTTGACAGGAGTGGCGGATGCTGCGTGAGCGTCAGGAACCACAGCGACAGTAAAAGCCAGACCACCGAGCAATACCACGAGCGCGACGACGGAGAGTAGAAGACGTTTCATAACTTGAGACCTCGCTTCTTTGCAAAAAGTCCAATAAGCAAGAGACGCTATGCGGAGAAGAGTAGAGTGCGTGGATTGATAGAAATAGGAAAACTATGCCAATTCTTTACATAAAGTGACAGGCATAGTGAAAATGTGGCGTTCTCTTCCCCTGCTTCAAGGATATCAGCAGGGGAAGATAAAAGTCAAGCCAGGCAATAGTATGGTTCTTTATCCTCTTGACAAACTAATATTATTAGTTTATATTCTAATTACATTAGTTTTCTCTGACAAAGAGGCAACACGTATTGTCAGATTGGATGACAGAAAAGGATGGATGCAAGCCATGAAAGTAACTAGATTTGGGAATAATCTCGTACAATTGACACGTTTCCCTGTACTATTCCCGGTTAACTGCTACCTTGTGCGCGAAGACGACGGTTTTACCTTGATCGATACGGCTGTTGCTGGTAGCGAAAAGGCTATTCTTGAAGCAGTACAGCCACTAGGAACGCCTATTGTACGTATCGACACATGCTCACGTGGATCATGCAGGGTCGTTCGACGCCCTTCACAAGGCACTTCCAGATGCCGAGGTGATAGTAGCGGAGCGCAGCGTCCCACTGCTTTCTGGCGATCTTCGTCTCCTACCCGGAGAGCCGCAGGATAAGGTACGTGGCGGATGGATTACGGCCACAACGAAGGCCAATCGCACCGTTGTAGCAGGAGACTCCATCGGCTCATTAGAAGTTGTCGCCGCACCGGGACATTCTCCCGATAACATCGCTTTTCTCGACAGACGTGATAACACGTTGATTGCTGGCGATGCATTCCAGACACGAGGTGGCGTTGCAGTGTCCGGTGTTGTACGTCCGCTCTTTCCTTTTCCAGCACTTGCAACGTGGCACAAACTCACGGCATTAGAGAGTGCGCGTACTCTGTATGCGCTCAAGCCCTCGCGTCTCGCTATTGGACATGGAGCCGTTCTCACGAATCCACTTCCAGCTATGGCACAGGCAATAGCGGTGGCGGAACGTACCTTTGCACGTCAGGAGACCTATGCGACCCAGAGCAAGTAGAGCAGGGCTGGATCGGGCGTCGCTAGTCAAAGCGGCTGCTGAACTGGTAGATACGCTGGGACTGGAAGAGGTGACATTGGGGAAACTCGCCGCTCACTTCAACGTGCGCGTCCCTTCGCTCTACAATCACATCGACGGGTTGTCCGGTTTGAGACGAGAACTTGCGCTCTTTGCCATGCAGGAAACTACTAGAAAGTTAGGACAGGCAGTGATGGGTAGAGCAGGAGACGATGCTATTATCGCCTTCGCCTCTACCTATCGCGCCTTCATTAGAGAACATCCTGGCCTCTACGAGACAACGCTTCGTGCGCCTTCACCCGACGACACGGCATTGCAAGTCGCCTCACAGGAACTTATCGACATCATACTCAGAGTATTGGCATTCTATGGACTGCATGAAGATGATGCGCTCCATGCAGTCCGCGCCCTACGTAGTATCGTTCATGGTTTTGCGACATTGGAGAATGCCGGGGGGTTCGAGTTGCCAATAGCACGTGACGAAACCTTTCGCCGTTTAATAGACATGTTTCTTACCAATAT
>DAIQNC010000504.1:1489-3567 GCA_036788655.1 Ktedonobacteraceae bacterium | reverse complement strand
TTTTGAACTTCTGAATTATAGACCTCTGGCCTACGATGTTGCAAGCATGGAATTTGTGCGCGAACTTGCTCAATCTTCGACAGGTCTATCTCGGAGACGAGAACCGTTGGCTCATCCCCTGCCTCGGCAAGCACAACGCCCCACGGGTCTACAAGCATGGCATGTCCATAACACGCTTTATCCTGCCAGTAGCTTCCAGTCTGTGCAGGTGAGATGATGTAGCACTGATTTTCGATGGCACGCGCTCGCAACAGCACTTCCCAGTGAGCGCGTCCCGTGTATTGTGTGAAGGCAGCCGGAACAAACATCACCTGCGCCCCTTGTAGCATTAAGTCACGATAAAGTTCGGGGAAACGCAGGTCATAGCAGATACTGACACCAAAGGTGATGCCCTCTAGCTCGGCGGTGACGATGCTATCGCCAGCGTCGATACGTTCGGACTCGCCATGCCGCTCACCGTTCGCAAGGTTTACATCGAACAGGTGCAACTTACGATACTGCGCTACTATCTCGCCCTCACGGTTGATAAGCACCGATGTATTATAGAATCTATCTCGCTTCTCTGGATGCTGCTCTACAATGCTACCACCATGCACTATCATATGATGACGACGCGCCTGCTCTCGCAACATCGTGATTGCTGGCCCCGACAACGATTGAGCAGCATTCTCATACCCATCATAAGGGCCGAGATATGTCCACAACTCCGGCAACGCAACCATATCAACGCCAAACGAGGCAGCATGTTCGAGCGATTGCTCAACGGCAGACATATTTTCCGCAATATTCTGACGTGCATTGAGTTGTAGAATGCCAATTCTCAGGTTGGTGGTCATGTCGAGTTCCTTCCAACGTTAGCGGTGTAGATACGATATCCCATTATGGACGTTGATTTATACTTGTGAACGTGAGTGGAGTGGGGACAGGGTGTAATGAATTATGCCCGTACATTTCAGCATACTCCCATGGTTTCAGGTTATATTCCGTTTTCCATTCCTCAGCGTCCCACCAACACGACCTTGTACGGGCATAATTCATTACACCCCGTCCCCACTCCACCAACGTTCAAATTCTTTTCCCAATGTTCATTACCCACACTCTTCCTACGGATTTTCTGGTGCAGGTGCTGGCGTCGCAGGTTGCGTTGTAGTACCACCATTATTACCACCGCCATTCGCGCCGCTCTGGATTGTGCTACTCAGCAGGACGGTGTTGGGTAGCGAAATGGTGCTACGCTCGCCCGTCTCACTGGTGACGTTGAGCGTGGTATAAGCACCACTGGTGGATGCTATCGTTCCATTATATCCGTTCACGCTCACCTGTTGCCCGATGCGAAAGGCTTGACGCACATAGTAGCCAGCGATGACGTTACGTGCGGAGTCCCGTGCGCCATACGCGAAGGTCAGAGCCAACGCGAGGCCAGCCGCCGCAATAATGATGGTCAGACTCGTGGTAAGAATCGTTGTATCTACGCCGAGTGTTGAAACCGCCAACACAGCTAAAAAAGCAAGGATAGTAAATTCAATAATGCGCCCCAACGCATTTGCATAGGTGATATTGACGCTATCCGCCAGTGTTGAGATTGTGCCACCCAGGAAACGTGCCAGCATGGAGCCAAAGACAAGAATGAGCGCGGCACTGACCGCCCTCGGTATAAAGCCTAGCACGTTCTGCAACAGAGTAGCAACCGTTGTTAAGCCCATCAATTGCATCGCAGACGTGGCGAAACTAAGGAGCAGGAAGAAGAAAATAATTTGTGCGATGATTTCGCCAATGGGAGCGCGAATGCCGAGTCCACGTAGCGCATTCGTGATGCCCGAACGCTGTGCCATCTGGTCGATACGAATCATCCGCAAGATGAAGCGCACGAGCCAGCGTATACCCGCACTCACCAGATAGCCGATGATGAGAACAATGAGTCCATTCACAAAGTGCGGCAAAAAATCGAGAATATCGATAAGCGTTTTAATTAACGCGCTGAGTACAGGTTGAAAAAACATACAATGTCCTCATTTTAGTATTCCACACGGGCGACAATCACTTATTCCACACGGGCGACAATCACTTATTCCACACGG
>DAIQNC010000504.1:0-1410 GCA_036788655.1 Ktedonobacteraceae bacterium | reverse complement strand
CCGTGTGCCTCCCGTGTCCTTACCCTATAATAGGCGACGAAGGTTGTGTCGGCGCGAATGCGGCAAGGACGCCCCCAAGCAGGTTGATGAACTCAATCACCCACGCTGCGAAGGTGGTACACGACAGGTCTAACACATCGAATTTGCTGTTCTCCTGGCGAATACGTGCAAGCAGACGTGCCTCGAAGTTAGCAGGAAGACGCAATTCGGGATTTTCCGCTTGCAGTGAAACAAGTAAGGTACGAATTTGACGCGCAATTTCAAGGTCGCGTTGTATATCGGGGTTTTGCACGAGTGCCTGTTCCGCCTCTGTTCGCTGCTCATTCGACACACTACCATCCACTAAATCAGGAAGTAACTCGTTCAATTCATCTCTATTCACGATGCCTGTCCCTTCTTCGACTTGTGGGATGTTGTCTGTGTCTGTGAAAAATATAAGGCTCCACAGAATTGATTGAATATCTGCTGAAAGGCCAGTCGCGCACGATGAATACGCATCTTGACCGCACTCAACTTCGCCTCGACAATCGAGGCAATTTCATCGTAGCTCAAATCCTCGAAATCGCGTAACAGCAACACACGCCGCTCTTCATGATTCAGTCTGTGTAGCACACGATGAATACACTCTCGTAGCTCTGATTGCATAGCCCGTGCTTCCGGCCCTGGCACTGGCGACTCATGCAAACTCAATGCATCAATCTCATCCTCTCCATCATGTCCACTCCGTACAGAAGATGTCGTTTTGCCTTGTCGCTTTGCCTTATCGAAGGCATCGAGCGCACTATTGGTTGCGATACGATACAACCACGTCGTGAAGGACGACTTCTGATCGAACCTTCTCAGGCCGTTGTAGACCTTCACAAATACCTCTTGCGTGATATCTTCCGCCTCTTCCCGATGATTCACAATCCTGTACACAATGTTATACACACGATTCATATGGCGTTGCACCAGCAACTCATAACTCTGTGTATTGCGTGGTAACTCGATTTTACAACGTGCGACAAGTTCCTCATCCGTCAAAGAAACAACGCTACTATTCACACTCTGCTCCTACATACATGCTGACATGCAATTGAACTCTTGTAGGGCCGCGATTTATCGCTTCCGTCTCAACAACGTCTGCGCGCTTTATCGCCTCTCCCCCAACAACGTCTCTCTGTAGTGCGACAATTCATTGTCGGCGTGTTCCTTATTACAAGACGCGATACCACGCGGACGCCGACAATGAATTGTCGCACTACATAATAATTGATATCAGCATTTTCATTGAGAGCAGTATACAGATGTTGTCAGTTATTGTCTAGCTTCAAGGTGTGATGTGGCGACCAGGGTGTGATAGAATCAGACCCCTACACTGTGCTGGCTTACGTAAAACAAACAATGGGGCCACCGTGTAGGGGTCTGATT
>DAIQNC010000503.1:1543-3584 GCA_036788655.1 Ktedonobacteraceae bacterium | reverse complement strand
GTTCGGCTATGGGCGTCAACGTATCAGGTAGCTTCGATGAGGCATGCAGCATAGTATGCCGTCCTGCATACAATCCTGTGAACATAGAGGTGTGAGAAGGGATAGTCCATTGTGCCGAAGAGTAAGCGTGACGAAAGAGGGTCGCGTCCGAGGCAAGCTCATCTATGTATGGGGATGTCTCCAGGATATCTTCGGGAAGGTTATAACACGACAGGCGATCTACTCGTTGCGTGTCCAGCACGAGTAGCACGATATCAGGCCGTGCGGTCACGGTAATGCTCCTTTTGCCCTTGTTGGTATGGCAGATTTAGTCTTCTAAGAGGAATCATATCACCCTGTGTCTACCTTCGTCATCATGTAATCTCTATCGCGTCCCTCTTAGATAACACGATACCATCTCTTCACATTTACCACGCCTTCATCAGCGCGTCAATATTCGCTGATGGCGTGACGAGATAGGCAACGATACATAACTATTTTTCTAATAGCAGCTAGATAATGGGTCATTTGACACTCTCTAATGCTCTACCAGTTCGCTACACTACTGACAGATAGCCCATCTGTGAAAGAAAACGTTACTTATACCAGCATTTTCCTGAAAGTCGGGCTATACATTCAAGCCTTGATATCGTCGAGAGGAGTCCATGATGTCAGTATCACCAATATCTGCTTCTCCAATTGCGAAATGCGATTGCTGCGGTTTATCTATTCAATCACCAATGGACGAGACTTGCCCACGCTGCGGGTATCCCATCATTCCTCAAAAAGAAATAGCATTCCTGGAAGAGAATATTCGTCATTTGCGCCGTGTTGAACAATACGGCGGTGGACGTGCGACAGTTGCGAGCCTCATAGTACGCTACCAGCAACGGCTCAACACACTTCAACAGTACATCACGCAAAGTCTTACCGGCATTTCTCATCAGCCATCTCTATCAGCCACACAGCCACTATTGCCGCTACAAAACGAGGCAAAGGTTCCTGTAGAGTGGCGTGAATATGGAAGCAGTTCAAGCCACACAGCTCAACCTGCTCAACCACTGCCAGCATCGCCAACTCCCGTGCCTGCTACAGTACATATTCCCTATGAGTTACCGGAAGGTTTCGACGACTCGCAAACACCATCCACGCAATCGACTTCCACACCACATCGGCTCTTTTCATTCAAATCATTTCTCGCGGAACAGACCATTAACATCGTTTCATCATTGGGCGCGTTCTTTATTCTGATTGGCGCACTAGGCTTCATCGTCACGACAAGCAATCTCTTCCTCGCCTTTCTTGTGACGTTTCTCGTTCACATCCTCTTTGCCGTTACGGGTACTGTCTTCAATCGTTTTGCCGGTTTCCGACTTGTCGCACGCATCTACCTTGCCATCTTCGCCCTGCTTGTTCCCCTCGTCGGCTACTCAGCATATAGACTCGTATCTAACAATCTTCTTCAGCTATCTTCGCCAACACTTGTCGCTATTGCTGCCACCTATGCGGCTCTTGTCTACGCACTCCTCGCTGTTACCCAGCAATTCCGCCCGTTCAGCTACATGTCTGCAACGGCACTCCTCACGGCAAATCTTGCTATCGCGTATGCATTTCATCTCGGCATCTGGTGGTGGCCCTGTGCGTTGATGCCACTTGCCTTTGCTTCGCTCATCTCAATCCCAGATATTGCCCGGCACATCTTCACAGGCAACAGTAAGATATTGCGCGAAGGGGTACATGCAGTATTACTGGCATGTACTATCATACTTAGTATTGGCATTCTCGCTGCATTCAGCTACACACAACTTTCAAGTGAAGCACGAATGTCACTTTTCGTCATGCTCCTACTGTTAACTGCATGGACAGGTGCATTTCTCGTATTGAGTCACAACTTCGCGTGGCTCCTTGTACTGGCTTACGAACTGCTGGCAACAATGTTCGCCTTTGCCTATGCTTTTTCGCTCAACACAATAGGATATGTTATTGCACTCACTGCCCTTGCACTCTTCTATCATGGCATATCGCTTATCAGCCTTTATATCACCTCGCCTCATCCGGCATT
>DAIQNC010000503.1:0-1533 GCA_036788655.1 Ktedonobacteraceae bacterium | reverse complement strand
GTTCTCTTTCCATCTTGACGGTATCGCGCTTGTACTATGTAGTCTCTTACCATTTATCATCGCACCATATCTTCCCATAAGCTTGTTCTTACACGCTTATGACTCACATGCATCTTTTTTTGATACGGCAATGCCTTCAACTATTGAACTCATTTCTCTGGCACTTGGAACACTGCTGACTATCAGTGTTGCCATCAACCGTGTTCATTCAGAATTGCATTTGAAACAGCGAGCATGGAGATGGCTTCTCCTTTTGAGTGGCTTTTTGCTCACAAGTCTCTGTGGCATAGAAGCTCTCATGCTCCACCTTTCGCCATTCTGGTGCTTTGTAGCA
This sequence comes from Ktedonobacteraceae bacterium, assembly GCA_036788655.1. Classification (GTDB taxonomy): domain Bacteria; phylum Chloroflexota; class Ktedonobacteria; order Ktedonobacterales; family Ktedonobacteraceae; genus JBBQVS01. Next base: position 1,199 of record DAIQNC010000503.1, on the reverse strand, counting down.
CTTACACTCGTATGTATGGTTGCGACCATCGTTTTTCGGCGCATTCATGGCTCACTCTGGGCTGATGTACTGGATATTATCACACTCTGGGAAGCTGCATGTACCATTATCCTGAGTGTTGGACAAAGCGATAACACCATGATTGCACTACTACTCGCTTTTGCTGCACTCTCCTACAGCATCGTATTGTATCAACAGAGAAAAAATTTCCTCTTTCTACCACTCATATTCGTGTTTCTTGAGTTACCACTTTTATGGCATCACCCTGTTATCAAGCTCTCTCTGAATGTTCTGCTTCCTTTCGCTTCTGTCCTCATTTACTTGTTGGTTACAAGACAACAAGATACGACAAGCACACATCACAACATCAGGTGGGAATGGCCTCTTCTAGCAATAAGCGTCTTTTATGGGGCTATGCTCTGCTTGCATGATACACTTGCGCCTTTCAGTGCTTTGCAATTGCTCACACATCTTCCACTCTCGGCAGCAATAGACATCGCATTACTTGCTGTCGTCTGGTACATCTGTGCCGTTCTTACACGCCTGACCTGGGAACTACTCTTCACTATCGGTTTCGCACTTGTCGCGTTACTTCTACCCACAAACTCATTCTGGACACTTGCGATTCTCGCCCCGATATTCGCATTGCTCGCCCTATGTATCAATCGTCGATTTGGTAGAGACTGGGCTATACCGTTCTATGTGGTTGCTCTCTTTGCAGAAATTGTCGCCAGTGCTTCGGTCTACAACGGAAAAATTCCATTCTCCACCGATATGTGGATACTTCTCGGATTCGCGGCTCTTATCTATATCATAGGAGTGATTGAAGATAGCCTGATACTGCTGTGGGCAGGTGCATTATTCGCCTCATGGTCGTTCCTCGACTGCATACATGATGGCGACGTGATTCGTACCACTGTTTTAGCCTTCTTGCTTGTCGCATTTGCCCTGTCTATAAGAAAGTCGCCATTTCCGCAACTGCAAAGATTAACCGCATTGCGCTTCTCACTGCCAATATATATCACTGCCTTTGCAGCAACGCTGTTCGTTGCAGGATACGGCATCTTTATCAATCCCGACACACCGTTTTATGCCGCTACGCCCTGTCTCTTCTTGCTCTACGCCCTCATCATCTATGGTGTCGCGCTTGTCGAGAAATGGGTACACTGGCTCTGGGCAGTTGCAGCGTATGCTATTGG
>DAIQNC010000502.1:0-3591 GCA_036788655.1 Ktedonobacteraceae bacterium | reverse complement strand
CCTGGTTCACCCACTCGCTATATTGCTGCTCTTTTACCTGTATATCGCCATAAAAGCCACCAACGCTATCGACATGAATGACGACATCGACGCGAGGGTCATAGACAAGATCGCGCTTATCCGAAATCTCGGCCTGTCCAGCATATTCTGCATTTGACATACCATCGCCACTCGGACGGTATTGATGGATAATCAATATCTTTCGCGGTACATGATATTTCATGGGGATGGCAGCAACAGCCTCGATAATGGGGTTCAAGTCTGATGCATGGACGTTACTCAAATTGACACCGGGAATGCCATCATGACGTGGAAACATCCATTCAGGGTCTATAGCCATATTTACGAAGGAGTATTTCTCCAGATAGGGCAGGAAAAAATTCACCTCAGTCATGACAGGTGCCCAGCCGAAATTGAGGTCAAGAAATAAAATGAGGCCGTGCCGTTGGCAAAAGTCGATATACGCCTGGATCGTTGCAGGATCGACATGATGACTGTAGTAGCCGCTTGGCCCAGGATAGCCGTCTGGAACACTTACCACAAGATCGATGCCGAGTTGCACAGGATGTGCAGGGTCAAGCTGTTGATAAGCAGCTCCCTGCTGTTGCAATTGATTGAGCATTGCATCATTCACCTGATAGGCTGGCCCGGCTGGTTCTGCGTCGGGTATGCCATAGAATGCAACCACACGATGCGATGGTAAAACCGCACCAACACCTGGATCAAAGGGAATCGGAGTTGGAGTGAATGTCGGAGTCACAATCGGTTTCTGAACAATATGAGATGGCCCCGTACTACCGTGCATGATGAGTGGTTTTAGTGCGATTGCACCCAGGACAACGATCACAGCCAACGTAACCAGAAATATTGATAGCATGGCCCGGTTTCCTGAATAGCTCGTCCTCTGCTTCATCATATTATGAGATGGGTTTTGCGGAGAATGCTCCATATTTTAGTGCCTCTGCTTTATTCTATTGATTATAATGCTATACATAAAATTAACCACCGTTGTACTGATGTAGAGTTTCATATTTTACCGAAAATGTCAATGCACCTACCCATTTGGGTCTCCGTACTTCGGGGTGATGTAAAGGTGCAATTCATTGTGCCTATCACGAGCGTAAACAAGACTTGAGATGTAGTGACATCACACCTCTGGATGGATGACAGAGAACCTCGAAAGGGCTATACTCTGAACATCAAGATGTTACGCTCTCCATAGAAAAATGCTTTTTGTTCATGGAAAGGAATAATACTCATGAATCGCTCATCAGACGAAAACGTTCCGGTTGAAATGACGCAACCTTCTTCTTCTAAGAACGCCGTCAGTTCCAATAATGTCGCTTCCAATCGCACTCATAGCAGACAACCTCGCTATTTACAGGTCGCCTGGATACTCCTGTTGCTGCTCGGCGTATTGTTCGTGTTGGCTTCTATCCTTGACCTGGTATCCGATGCGAAAATAGGCATTCCTTCAGACCATCTGACAGCATTTCAGGCCATTACAGGGATATCCTGGATGACTGCAAAGTCTTCCGCAACTTCCATCACCCACTATGTGACCACGCTTGAGGTGGCCTACGCTGTCCATGAACTAGTCTTTGGTCTCCTCTTTTTGCTTATTGTTGCCATCCCATTTCGCAGACGCGCTCGCTGGGCATGGTGGGCGTGCTGGATACCAATGCTCACCAATCTTACCTACACTTTCACCATTGCCCACTACAGCTCAAACACACTGGTTTATAGCCTCATTCCTGACATCGCTCTTCCGATATTGTTGCTCGTATACATACCAGCTTTTTTCGGTTCATCACCGAGACATCTTTCATAAACGGAATCGGCGCACAACGTATCCAACCTGTGCATTGTGAGCATCGTATATAATACGATATATCTATATATCGGCGAAGAAAGGCCCGACAATGCATACGAAACTTCCGCGTATCAACCGCTTTTCGCAGGTGATACGCTTTATTCGTGTATCTCGTCTACTTTTATGGACTATCTGGGTGATTTACCGCGAACGTCAGCGCGTGGTACGCGCACGTGAGCGCGGCGATTATACGGTTCAACCAAATATTGAAGTGCTTATCCGTGTGCTGGTGGAATTTCGCACTGCCGCACTCAAGCTTGGCGTACTGATGATTAAACTGGGGCAGTTCCTCAGTTCACGCGCTGACCTGTTGCCAGAACAGGCTCTTGCCGTTCTCACTTCACTACAGGACGAAGTGCCACCTGCACCATTTGAGCATGTTGTGACCGTCATCGAATCGGAACTCGGTAGACCCGTCGATGAACTGTTTACTTACTTTGAACGCAAATGCACAGCAGCCGCTTCGCTTGGACAGGTGCATAAGGCAGTGCTGGCCTCGAATGGCAAAGAGGTTGCTGTCAAGGTACAACGCCCAAATGTTGCCCAGTTGTGCAGTTCAGACCTTGCAACGCTACGGTTCGTCATCTGGATTATCAACCGTCTTGTTGACACCAGCGAATTCATCGACCTCGTAGCCTTCTATCGAGAATTTCAGCGTACTGTCTATGAAGAAATTGACTATGTAACCGAGTCTACGTATAGCAAACGCTTCAAAGAAATGTTTGCCAACGACGCGACTATCTATATTCCTCATATCTACGACGACTATACATCAAAGCATGTGCTTGTTATTGAATGGATTGACGGTATCAAGGTCAACGATTATGCCGAACTCGACGCCATAGGCGTTGACCGACTGGAAGTGTCCAAACGCATCGTTCAAGCATACTTCTACCAGTTTTTTGTCGAAGGCTTTTTTCATGCCGACCCACACCCCGGCAATATCTTTGTGAAAAAAGGCGTCACGGCAGAAGGTGGCCCGGTCATCGCCTTTATCGACTTCGGTATGGTGGGTTCGCTCACGAAAAGCATGAAGCAGGCGTTGAAAAACCTGTTCGTGAGCTTCCTGGCACGTGATTCACGTGGACTGGTCAACGCGCTGGTCAAGCTCGGTTTCGTTGGCGAGAGCGCAAACATGGCCTCTGTCGAACGCGGTATGTCGCTGATGATGGAGCAATATTATGGCATGACCCTCGGTGGTGTGCGCGACCTGGAGATTCCCGATGTCGCAAAGGATGTCGAGCAACTGCTGTATGACCAGCCCTTCCAGGTTCCGGCACAATTCGCATTCACAGGTCGTGCCATTGGCACACTCTCAGGCGTCGCAACTGGACTTTCGCCGCAGTTCAACTTCATCGAGGTTGCGATACCCTATGCTCGCAAGTTCCTCGGCCTCGACAGCGAAGGAGCAGGTCAAACCATTCAGGATATCCTTAATCAGGTGCTTACGACGGGACGCACACTTCTTGCACTACCAAACGACCTTGAACGGCTCATCACGAAAATTGAGACAGGACAGGTCGAAGTGAGATTTGCTGGCGACAGACAAGGCTCTCGCATCCGTAGCCGCTTTGGTCGCCGCCGTTCAAGGCGCAACAATACATCCCCATTTCAGCAATCATCTGGGAGCGCAGGTCTTGCCTGGACATTTATGTTCGTCGCTGCTCTCGCTGGCGGTATCTACCTGACCACTGCTCATTTGATGATACCCGCATGGT
>DAIQNC010000501.1:0-3614 GCA_036788655.1 Ktedonobacteraceae bacterium | reverse complement strand
AATTTTCGATTTTATACTGATGTCATGGGTATGCGGCTGGTCAAGAAGACGGTCAATCAGGATGATGTGTCGGCGTACCATCTGTTCTATGCTGACGAAGCTGGCAATCCTGGCAACGACCTGACCTTTTTCGACTGGCCTCACATCGGCCCCAATGTCTCCGGCACGGGGACGATTAGCACTATCGCGTTGCGTGTCGCAGGGTCGGCAGCACTGGACTGGTGGGCGCAACGTCTGGAAGAGCATGGTGTGGAGAACATCGTGCGTGGCGATTATGTCGGGCGGTCTGCACTTTTCTTTACCGACCGCGAAGGGATGCAATTGGCACTCTTCGATGATGGGGGTGCGCCTACCAACAGTGTTCCGTGGAAGAACAGTCCCGTTCCTGCCGAATATGCCATTCGCGGCCTCGATACGGCGACAGTGATTGTGCGCCAACTCGAACCGCTTGCGATGGTGCTGACACAGGTGCTTGGTTTTCGTCAGACTCGCGAATATCCACTCTCGGCAGACGGGCAGAATCGGCTGGTGGTGTTCGAGACGGGCAACGGTGGCCCCGGTACTGAGGTGCATGTCGAGGCGCGTCCCTATGGAAGTCCTGGACAACTTGGCATCGGCGGCGTCCATCACGTCGCGTTCCGTGTCCCGAATGCTGAGGAGCATCAGCAGTGGCGCGATCATCTTGCACAGGTTGGACTCGGTGTCACGCCCGTGATTGATCGTTTTTACTTCAAGTCCATCTACTTCCGCGTTCCCGGCGGCGTCCTCTTCGAGATTGCCACCGATGGCCCCGGCTTTGTAGACGAGCATGAAGACATCGAGCATCTCGGCGAGACGCTGGACATGCCACCCTTCCTGGAGCCACACCGCGCCGAAAGCGAGAAAAATCTGCACCCAATAGAATAACCCGTATAACATGTTGTGACGTGATTTATCACGGCTGTGTTTCGTCTAGCACACAGCTGTGATAAATCACGTCACAACATGTTTACTGACCATTCAGGATTTTCTGCTTTTCCGCTTGAAATTCGTCTTCGGTGAGCATTCCCTGTTCACGCAGTTGTCCCAGGAGCCTGAGTTGAGCCAGCCTTTTCTTGAACACGAACGTTAAGAGAGACCTGAATACAGGCAATAAATAACCTGTGTAGCAGCAAAAAAGACACGCGATACATCTGTACCACGTGTCTTTTTGTATATGGAAGCAAGCTAGCCCATGTGGGATGTGTGCTGGGGTTCGACAACGATGATGACGCGCTCATCACCGGGCTGGTTGAAGGGGTATTTATCCTGCCCCATATATTTCTTCGCCATCGAGTCGATAAATTGATTATTCTGGTCTTCGTTGATGTCAACGACCTTGCCGCGAACCTCAAGGTAGCGGAACGGATTCGAGGGATCGACGATAGAAAGAGCTATTGCAGGGTCGCGCTTGACGTTGCGATACTTCTGACGACTCTTCGTCTGGCTGAACAGGATGTGCTGCCCGTCCCACCCGAACCAGACGGGCGTTGTCTGAGGATCACCCTTCGGGCCAATAGTGGCGACATGGGCAAGTGCTGTCGAATGTAAAAGGTCGTTAAATTGCTCTGGAATAACGCTCATATGTAACTCCTCTAAGTGTTGTAAGTATCTATCAATAACACGAACGACAAGCCAATGACTTGGACAATGAAATATGGCCTGTCGCAGATGCTAACAAAAAGGAAGCAGGGGGTTATTCCGTGTTTTTCTAAAAAAACAACGATAAAGCACAGAAAACATGGTCGCATTTATGTTATACTATCAATGTTAGAAATAAATTCGACGACGGAGTGGAATGTGCATGGTGAGAACTTATTGTAATCCTCCTCTCATTGAAGCTGTTTGTGATTTCAGATTTTCAAGTTCGCAGCCGTGGGATTGGACCATTCCAGGATTATTCTACGAGCAGATACGGGAAAAATTTCCTATAAAAGAACAATTAAATGCAGTCGAAACTATTATTGATCCTGGACAGGCAAAATTTGTTCAGCAACTTCAGCCCAAACTACAGTTTAGTACCGAGAAGCGCGATGAGGTAATACAGATAGGGCCAGATAATTTATCATTGCATCAATTACCTCCCTATAGCGGTTGGATGAATTTTAAGGAAAGTATTATAGCTTACTTACAAATGTATATGAAAGCTGCCAATCCTACTGGTTTAACAAGTGTAGCACTGCGTTATGTAAATCATATAGAAATTTCTCGGAAAGACATAGAACTTGAAGATTATTTCAATTTAATGCCTCAAGTGCCTCAACCTATTCCTCAGATATTCCCGACGTTTCTGCTCAATATAGACGTACCTTACGAAACCCCTGTATCGGGATTAAGAATTATTTTTGGTACAGTAGTTCCAAAGGTAGCAGAAAATCTCGCTTACGTGTTAGATTTGAACATGCTAAGTACAGGAAATACAGAATTATTGAATAATCGTATCCTTGATTGGTTAGAGATATCTCATGAACGTGTAGAATCAGCTTTTGATGCATCATTTACAGAGAAAGCACATCAGGAACTTTTCGGGGGTAAGCAATGAGTAGAGCCGGAACGATGCCTTTAGAAATGCAAGAGAATAGACAGAATAAGCTATTATCACAAATAGTAAGCGGTACTGTATGGACAGAGGCAACAAATGTACCGATAATTCAAGATAAAGGGACTTACCCTTTTACGAAGGTGCTAGAGAGCTTAGAAGTTGATAATGTACTTGATAAGCAGGCGAGAGAGATGAATATATCACTGTATCAAATCATGCAACATCTTTCTGAGACAATTGTATCATCAGTACAATTGTTGTACACGCTGTCTTTTACTCCGCAAATTGAGGAGCAAGATATATGGTTAGAAATGCCTCCCCGTTCGGTTAAAAACACAGTTATGAATGTGCAGTACATGGGGCGAGGCGAGCCACCTGAATTTCCAGATGAATTCTGGGAAGAATAAGCAAGAGGATAATAGTCAATTGTAGGATGTAGGATGTAGGAGAAGTTACGTGGGAGCCGAAGAGCCATACGAGGTCGTCGATGGGCAAGAACTCGAACAAGGTGATCTTATAAAAAATTTCCCGGTATACATTCCTGAATACAAATCTGTTATGAACAAAGAACCTGATGCAGGAGAATATACAGGTTATCTGCTAAACGCAAAGGAATATAGGTATGATGTCATAGTAATGACTCAATCCTGTGATCTTCGACCAGATAAAGTCAAGTGGGTTGTGTTATGCCCTTACTGGTCATTAGAAGAGATTATCAATAAGCGTGAAAAATTTCGGCCCAGAAAGATGCAGGAAAAAATAAGGCAAGGTAATATACCTAATTTACACATGCTTAATGCATGTACTCTCAATGAACTATCACAAGGGATACAGATTGTTGACTTCCATTCAGTATATACCGCTCCCTTTAGTTTTTTGACTCAATTTGCCGCCTCTCAAGGTAGAAGATTGAGGCTTCGTTCTCCCTATAAAGAAAAATTATCTCAGGCTTTTGGACACTTTTTTTCACGTGTTGGATTACCGACAGATATTCCTCCATTCGGCTAACAACCTCTCGCCGCTATTGTTACGCATATTCATTTATTTAGAGGGA
>DAIQNC010000500.1:0-3620 GCA_036788655.1 Ktedonobacteraceae bacterium | reverse complement strand
GCTATCGCTTGGGGATGCCGCTGCGTTTCAATCGCCGCTCACCTTCTGCGGCTTCGGCTCCTACGTTCGCAACCTGCAACGCATCACGACACTACTCAATCTCGCACTACAACAAAATAGGCTACATGCCGAAGACTTGAACCGTATCCGCGCCTCGGAAGCCGTGCCAGCCGTTGCACGTGCATTCAGCAAGTTCATGATTGCCAAACCTGCTAATGCCGAACCGACCTATCAGGTCAACGAGACCATGAATGTCTTCTGCCACATCCTTGACAATCTGGGGCCACATGTCACCAACGCCTTCTTCAAAGACCGTATAGGCTGGCTCGACTATACCCGTGTCGTCCTCAATACACCCGGCTACTATCGCAAAATTTATGCTCTGGCCCTCAAAACGCTCACGCCTATCGAAATACTCGGCTGGATTACCGCATGGCTCTCTTTTGGATGGCAAGCGGCACAATTTTCATTCTATCGCCTCGTGCGCCCTGTACTACGATCAATAATAGGAAAATGGCTGGCCTACCCACTTCGTCGCGCCTTGCCGGAAACGATGTTTCGGCTGGCGATATGGCGCGAAGGGATGGAGCAGATAGGCCCGGATTAAGCTTCTATAATTCCCGGCTCAACATATTGCAAATACAAATCAGAAACCTCTGAAATCAGTATAATTATCCCAGGTAATCATGTATACTACTGGGGGAAGATGATATTGTCGGTTCCTTTCAAGTGAGAGGGCTATTCACGATGGAACCATCATCACGACTTGCCAATCTTTCAGAGGCTCAAGGAACGCAAGCAGGTGAACGATTGTTCCTGGTTACGAAGTTCGCTATACCACCTGTTCGTTCCGATATGGTTGCGCGTCCTCGCCTGACAAATCAACTGCAATCTGGCTTGCAACATTCACTCACGCTTGTCGCCGCACCTGCTGGCTTTGGTAAAACGACTGTGTTAAGCACCTGGCTAGAACACGCTCCTTTTTCAGCCGCGTGGCTATCTCTGGAAAGTAGCGATGATGACCTCACACGCTTCTGGTCTTATGTATTCGCTGCTCTTGCACACGCCCACATCAGCGGCGGTGAATCTGCTCTGGCTCTGCTTCAAGAGTCGGATTCCCAAGAACTTCCATCCATAGAAACCATCTTGACCATCTGGATCAATCACCTTACTTCTCTGCCACATGAGGAAGCGGTACTCATCCTGGATGACTACCACGTGATCACTGCATCGACTATCCACCGCTCCATCGCCTTTCTCGTCGATCATTTACCATCCAACTTCCATCTGGTTATAGCGACACGGGCTGACCCACCTCTTCCTCTGGCACGTCTGCGAACGCGAGATCAATTGACCGAAATTCGTGCGGCTGACCTGCGCTTCACTTCTTTTGAAACAAATGACTTTCTGACTCGTACACTTAACCTGAATCTTTCAGAAGAGGATATCGCTGTACTTGAGGCACGAACAGAAGGCTGGATTGCGGGACTACAATTAGCTGGTCTGTCGATGCAGGGACGCGAAGATATCCCGGCCTTTCTCAAAGCATTCACTGGAAGTCAGCACTATATCATCGACTACCTGACCGAAGAGGTACTTGCCTTTCAGCCTGAATCCATCCAGGCATTTTTGCTCCAGACATCCATTCTTGAACGACTCCAGGGTTCACTCTGCGATGCTCTCATTAGTGAACAAAGTGGAGAGTCAAATAGTCAGGCGATACTAGAGCAGTTAGAGCAGGCCAATCTCTTCCTCATTCCACTTGATGAAGAGCGGCTATGGTATCGCTACCACCAACTTTTCGCTGAAGCGTTGCGTCACCGCTTGCAGCGCAAATATCCTTCACTTGTACCAGAACTCCATCGACGAGCAGGCATATGGTATGAGCAACAAGGTCTGATCTATGACGCCGTTCACCACGCACTGACATCCGCTGATTTCGCACTGGCAGCACGTCTGGTCGAGCAAGCATTTAACGGTCTTGTCAGACGTGGAGAGATTGCAACACTCCAACGATGGACGGCTATGCTTCCAGATGAACTGATACGCTCCAGCATTGAACTCTCCGTTTTGCAGGGATGGCTCTTATTCATTGGCGGAAAACACAATGAAGCTCTCCTGTGCCTTGAGAACATCGAGCGTACCTTTGGCATCACTCCTGTATCAAGTGAGACGGATAAGCACCTTACGTTGACGAGTGGCAAGGAAGCTGAAATCAAGGGACGGATCGCCGCTATTCGTGCGTCTATCGCGGTTACACAGGGAGATATTCCGCGTACTATCGCGCTCTCACGCCTGGCTCTTGAGTTCCTACCGAAGGAAAACATTTCACGCGCCTATGCCGCATGGTATCTTGGTCGAGCCTACTGGTTGAGTGGAGATGTAAGGGCAGCAAGCCGAGCATTGGCGGAAGCATCGAGTATTAGCTGGGAAGTCAACCACCTCTATGCCGTCTTTCTGGTAACTCATGACCTCGCACATGTGCAGAAACTCCAGGGGCAACTCCATGTAGCCAATCAGACGTATCTCCGCGCAATTCAGCAGGCCCAGGAGCGAGGGGCAGACCTACCAGCAGCAGGACCAGCCTATGTCGGCAGAGGGAACATCGAGTATGAGTGGAACCATCTGGACGCTGCGACTGCCCTTCTCCAAGAAGGAATCAAACGTTGTGAAAGGGCCGGAAATGGGCGTGTCATACTCCAGGCACACATGACTCTGGCATTCATCAAACAAGCTCAGGGAGATAGTGATGGGGCAAATGCTATCATGCAGCGGGTAGTAGAGAGAGCTTCTCGGCAACATATCTCAGAGCATCGTCACTCACAGGTAGAAGCATCCTCGGCATGGTTATCTCTTATGCAAGGAGATGAGACCGCAGTCTTGCACTGGCTACAACACTGCGACCTTGACCAGAAAATCACTCATTTACGTGAGCGAGAGTACCTGACGCTCGTGCGCGTTCTCATCATGCAGCATCGGCTTGATGAGGCAAAACAATGGCTTGCAAACCTGCTGCAATTGGCAGAGTTACAGGGGCGCACGGGAAGCATGATTGAGCTTTTCATGCTGCAAGCCAAAGCTCTATACGCTTCTGGTGAGATGAATCAGGCAATTGAACTGCTCTCACAAGCACTCTCACTTGCAGAGCCAGAGGGTTACGTCCGTCTTTTTGTAGATGAAGGGACACCAATAGCACATTTGCTGCGACAAATAAGTCGTCGAACGTCCAGTGGTCATTCAGACTCGACGTACTATCGAGAACATCTATTGACATTGTTTGCTACGACACATGAAGAAGACGTGCCTTTCCTTGCTCCCTCTGTTGCTACGCCCGGAACGAACCCTTTATACGAACCTTTGAGCGACCGCGAACTGGACGTGCTACACCTCATCATAGCAGGCTACTCCAATCGTGAAATCGCGGAGCGGCTGGTGATTGCTGTAAGTACAGTGAAATGGTATGTCAATATAATCTACGGCAAGCTTCAGGTGGAAAGCCGCACGAAAGCCATTGTCCGTGCCAGGGAACTCAACATCATGTAACTGAATAAGTGCATGATCGCCAGAAATATTTTCCTCTTTTCCCACCCCCTTTCCCACCCTTTGACGGGTGTCAACCC
>DAIQNC010000499.1:0-3632 GCA_036788655.1 Ktedonobacteraceae bacterium | reverse complement strand
GCCGATCCACCATCTACGCACGGACGTGATAAATCGGTCCCTACATCCGTTCGTCACGTCCACATTGTCAGACCTACAGAAGCCTTCAGTTTGAACGCGGCTCTAGCCAGCTTCGCATCTTAGGCCAGAGTTGACGCTTTGCGTCTCCGCCAGTGAGCAGCCCGATGTGTCCGGCGTTGAGGACCAGGAACTCTTTATCCTGGCTCCCGATGAGTCGCATGGTCGCTTCGGATTGTGGGAGTGAGCAGATGTGGTCTTTCGTTCCCGCGATGTTGAGGACAGGACAGGTGATGTTCGAGAGGTCTACACTGCGTCCTCGCAGTTTGATTTCACCCTTCACCAGCTTATTCTGCTGGTAGAAATCGCGTATCCACTGCTTGAAGGTATCGCCAGCGAACGGGACGCCATCGTTGACCCACTTATTCATCGCAAGCCACGTCTCCATCGGCTTATCGTGCATAATGCGATCCCACATCGTCACGTATGTACCGACATAGTTGGTGACAGGCTTGACGAGTCGATTGCCAGTATCGATGAGTTCACCAGGAATGTTGCCGAAGGCATCGACCAGCACATCAGGATTGAAGTATGCTTCGCTCGTCATAACTCCATAGAGACCCATTGTTTCGGGTGTAAAGTCGGTGGGCGCAGTGAGCAAAATCAGGTTCTTGAGGGGCTTGCCAGGGAAAAGTGAGGCGTACATTGCGCTCATTGTACCACCCATGCAGAAGCCCAGGATGGTTAGCTCTTCGGCATGAGCGTTTCTCAGCACCTTTTTAATGGCGCGTGGAATATAGTCCAGCACATAGTTATCAAAGGTGAGGTGTTTGTCCTCTTCACCCGGCGTTCCCCAGTCGAGCATGTAGACATCGAAGCCCTGTTGCGTGAGGTACTCGACAAGACTGTTTCCTGGCATGAGGTCAAGCACATAGGGACGGTTGATGAGAGCATAGATGAGCAGGATTGGCACACGGTAACGTTTTTCGAGGGATGGCTCATAGTGATAGAGTTTCGCTTTGTTCTTCGTCCATATCACCTCTTTTGGTGTACATCCCGTGTCGCTCTTCGCCCCCTCTAGCAATATCCTCATGCCAGTGGCGTATTTTCTCAAGGTGTTTTCAAGCTCGGTCATAGAGGGGGAAGTAGAGGTTGTCGCCATGTCGCTCTCCTGTCGAGTTAGTGCATCATGCGCTGATGAATGTGCCACAACAACCGTGTTGCGTAGTTCTATTGTACACTATTCACGCTATTCGACAACTTCTGGCTTGCTCACACTTTTCTTTTTCCTGGTGGGATTCTGTGTCGCACCTTCATCAGTCGTTGCAGGTCGCTGTTCAAGCTTCTCCAATACTGCAAGCACTCTGTCGAGCTTGCTTTCAACCTGATTTAGCCTCTGCTCCAATCCACTCATTGTCTCATTCGTCGTGAACTGGTGTAGTCGCTGTTCCAGCGATGTAATTGCCTCGGTTGTGGCAACGTTCTCCAACCTATGTTCCAGATTAGTTACAGCTTCAAGCGTGGCGATACGTTCATAACCGTCCTCGAAGTTCTCCAGACGGTCTTCTATCGTGTCGATCTTCTCTTCCAGATTGACGACAAGTTCCGCAACGCTGGCGATATCCGCCGTTGTGGGCAGGTGGATTTGTTTGAAATACGCCTCACTTGCACGACGAAACACAATATTGATGCTGGCATAGCTCTCCATGAAAGGACGTGTGGCCTCTAACAACTGCTTCGAGCCAAGAGCTTCTTCCACCACCTTCGACCACTGGTCACTTGTGGCATCGTACCATTGTTTGAAAAGCGTAAAAGGGTCAGTCTGAAATGGTGTGCCAGCAAGCAATTTCGCCTGAGCATCTTCCATCATGTGTAGCCACTGCCGTGTCAATCCCAGTGGGTCTCCACCCATCTCGGCAGCCTTTTTCCACGTCTCCATCGTAGCATCAAACCACATCTTCCAGGCATCCGCTGGATTCATCATGGAGAACGGATTGATGTTCGGCTGCGAATGAGCCTGTTGTCCCTGCTGTCCTTGTTGCTCCGGTTGACCCTGTTGGTTTTGTGGCGTCTTGTTCATCGTCTCACCAACTCTTTGCATCCATGAACGATACTGGCTATAGGAAGACGTTGTTGCTTCCGCGCTATTCTGTAACGCGCCGAGCCACGCCTTAGAAGTCGTTTCATTCCAGCGTCGCCATAGCTCAATGGGATCTGTAAGCACTGCTGTATCCTGAGCATCTACGTCTGACACACTAGCCTCTCTTTCTACATGAACAAACCATCTGGGCGTTATTCTATAACGCCCTGCCTGCCCTACCAGAAACGTTCTAATGGTATAGAAACGTGTGTGTGGGAAACCAGGGCGTTATAGAATAACGCCCCTACAGATGGTTATTGGTTTTCGTTGTTCGTTGTGGATTCAGCAGACTGAGCGGCATCCATGCCCTGACGGGCGAAACGCTGCGCAGCTTCCATGCCTTGCTGTGCGGAACGTTGTGCCACTTCCATTGCATGTTTCGTGAGTGACTGCGCCGTTTCCATCGCCTGTTTGTAGTTAGCGAGTGGCGCACGGAACATCTCCATGTAGGCATCGACATACGGCAAGCTCATGAGCATTTCCTGCTGCTCGCGTGTCTTCTCGACAACACTCTGCATGAGGCTGCGTGTAGCATCGACGTGGCTTTTGAACACCTCGGTTCCCTGCTCCGCGACGCCCTGAGCATACTGCACATTACGACGCTGTGCCTCTGTGGTGCTTTCCACGACCGCTTGCATAGCTGCCTGTGGATTCTGCGGTTGCGAGGACAGCGTTTGCATCAATTGCTGTGTCGCTGCCGCATGGCTCTTGAGAATCTCGATTCCACTATCAAACACGCTCTGAGCAAAGCGCATGTTACGCTCCTGTGCCTCGATAGCACTCCGCGCAATCATCTGATTCGCCTCATATACTGACTGGCTCAAATTCTTGACTGATTCGTTGATATTCGTGTCGCTCATTTATCTTGTTCCTTTCAGACAACGAACCATGTTGTGACGTGATTTATCACGTGCGTCTATCATATAAAGTTCGCACAGACGTGATAAATCACGTCACAACATGATCCGGCGTTGGGCGCAATCCGCTACGCCCCGTTCTCATCCTTCTTGCTGGGTTGACCTAAGTAGAGATCGAAGAATGTATTCATCATCTTCTGATACTGGTTCAGCGATTCCGTCCATAGTTTCAGGTACGCTTCACCCGCATCGGTGATTGAATACACTCGTCGCGCTGGCCCTGTGTCCGACGTATCCCAACTGGAGCGAATGACGCCATCCTTCTCCATCTGCCGCAATGTGCGGTAGAACGTACCAGGATTCATTGCGTTCAGACCGTAGGCCGCCATTTTCTCCATCAATTCATAGCCGTAAGAATTCCACTGTCGCAACATCATGAGAATAACAGGCACATGCCAGTTTTTCGACCATGCATCTGTATTCACGTTTCCAGTATTCTCGTTGTTGCTCTTCTCTTCTGTCATAACTTGTCTACGACCTCACACACTTTGATGCATTTTGCCAACATGTTGTTTTCACATCTATATGCATTTTACACTTAGGTGCGGATTTTGTCAAGGGCATTCTGCTGATATGCA
>DAIQNC010000498.1:0-3632 GCA_036788655.1 Ktedonobacteraceae bacterium | reverse complement strand
AATTATTCACATATAGCTATGAGACAAGAACGAAGTCTAACAGTATCCTGGTATGATAAAGACGTACAAATTTATGATAATCTCAAGGATGAAGCGTTGATGGCTGACCAGAGTATTGAAGACTACGTGAAAAACATCCTCAAGGCTCACATACAAAATGACCAATCAGACAAACACGTATAAAATATTGACCCGCTAGCCGTTAGCCAGCAAGCCATTCGACACATACAACGACTCCACCGTTACATCACTTCCCCCATTCAACGTCGATTGAGAGGAACGTCCGGCATGTAATTCCAATCGAGTCACATTGAGCGATTCAGGTAACAATTCACCGTATGTTTTATCGCCACAACGCCCATCATAACTCAGCAAGAATGGCACATGCCGTTGATTAAGATCAGCAAGAGCTTCGATAAGGCGTGTACGCTCAAGACTCTGGTAATATCTTCGATCTGACCCTGTAGAAGTGCCTTCATATGGAGGATCGAGATAAACGATATCATCAGGCGTTGCGTCTTCAAGTGTCGTTATGAAGTCCCCACAGCGAGTTTGTGCGTGACGGTGAAGTAGGACTGACGCTTCAAGGAGTTCCTGACGCATTTTATTGGGGTGCATCCCCAACCGTCTTCTATCGTGCGATTGATTGAATTGTCCCTGTCTATTAAAGCGTGGAGCGTTTTTTACGCATCGTGCAAGTAAGTAAAGCAAAAGTGCTGATTGCGGCGACTTATTATACTGCTCTCGAATGCGATTGTAGTAGTCTGCATCCTGTTGAAGCTGCTCATACCATATTTGTTCGTAAGCGTTAGCTAGTTCATAAGGAGTAGAAATAATGCTATTCCAGATATTTATAAGAGGCGACAAAATATCTCCCAGAACATATTCCCCTGCAAGATGAGCATGGCTTGCAGCTATTGTCATCGCTGCCGAACCTGCAAAGGGTTCGTAGAAACGGCGAAAGGTTTTGCCATGAAGAATAGAAAGAATTTGAGGCGCAAGAAGCCGTTTACTGCCCTGATAGGGAATGGGATGTGGTAGATGAACAGATGATGAACGAGCTGCTAGCGATACATGATTTCCAGATATTACACTCTGCTCACCATTATTTTCAAAATCAGAATATGCTAGTTGAAACATATACCCTCATTCGTCAACCATATTGCTCAATGATAACGCCATTATATTACAAAACGTGGAAACGGGCAACGTTATTTTTCATAGTAGGACAATGGGAACTTTTTTTCACATCGTAACGTCTACTCTATGCATCGAATGCAACGATATCGTTTCAATCCTAATAAAAACAGACAGAACGAAAATAGCTGAGACGTAGACATAGAATTTGGAGGAACTTTTCAGATGCAACGCTTCAAACACTTTTTACATATGCGCTCACTCGCATTATTCGGCTCATTATTGCTACTCATCGTACTCGTGACCGCCTGTGGCTCGAATGGTGGCGGCACAACTACAGGGAGTGGTGGAAGCGGTGGCAAAACTCCCACTGCTTCTCCAACGGCGGTCAAGGGCTACGGTAGTGCGTTGGGTTGTCCGAGCGATGTCGTCATGACCAACCTGCCACCTTCACCGAATGTGGTAATACAGGCGTCGCAGAGCAACTCGACAGTCACAACCAGCGTCGGTAGCACGATTGAAGTACACCTTCCCTTCGGGCATAAATGGCAGGGGCCAGTTAGCACATCCAGCGTGCTTCAGCTACAGCAACCTGCTGGCTACGCGCTGAAAAGCCAGAATGTGTGTGTCTGGCGGTTCGTCGCAAAAACAGCAGGCACAACGAAAATCGCATTCACCAGTCAAGCATTATGCAAAACAGGCGAACTCTGCCCCATGTACATCGCCGTCTTCTCCTTCAACCTTGATGTGAAGTAATCATGTTACGATGAACAATTATGGTGGGGAAGGGTGTAATGAATTAGACCCGTACATTTGAGCGTTTTTGCAACATTGCGAAAAGAGAACGATTTCAGATAGACAATCATGAAAACGTCTCACAATGTACGGGTACAATTCATTACACCCTTTCCCCAATCATAGAATCATCCTACCATGTACGGGTCTAATTCATTATACCCTTTCCCCAATCATGAATTTGCCCTTTTATTTCATCCTTGCCCTGTCAGCAGTCCATAGAACAGCAATACGGTAGTCACGACTTCGACGACGAGCGTAATGACGAGGAAGGTGTTGACAAGGGGACCGAGGCGTTGTCTGCCCATGATTTTCTTGTTGTTTGCAGCGATCAGGAGCAGGAAGACGAGGACGGGCGCGAGAACACCCGATACGACGTTGGCCCAGAAGAGCAGAGCAATAGGGTTCAGGCGCAACAGGGCAGCGACAAGGCTGACTAATAGCGCACATGTCAGAATGAGGTAGAAGCCTTCACTCTGCCAGGGCTTCTTCGAGAGGCCAGAGGGCCAGCCAAAGGTTCCAGCAACAGCGTAGGATGTGCTGGCGAGCAGAATAGGAATGGCGACGATACCTGCACCTATCAGGCCAATGGCGAACAGATAGGTTGCATACGGGCCGAGAACGGGTCGAAGAGCTTGCGCCGCATCGGTTGCCGTTGCGATACTCTTGTGCTGCGTGTAAAGCGTTGCCGCCGTCGAAAGGATGATAGCGTAGGCAATAAGGTTGCCACTTATGACGCCTGTGCCAATATCGATTGAGGCAAGGCGTAGTTGCTGCTTCGTGTTGCCGGGTCGAATTTCCTCTTTCTCACCCTGTACCTGCCAGAAAATGTTATAAGGCGAGATGGTCGCACCGAGCAAAGCCACTGCACTACTGATGCTGGCAAAATCCAGGTTCACATGTGGCACAAAGGTGTTGAATGCCACTGCTGCCCAGTCCGGCTTTGCAAGAACGGCAGTGACCAGATAGACTACAAATGCAAGGCTCATGAGAATAAAGATTTTTTTGAACGACTCGAAGTTGCGAAACACCGTGAGATACCATATCAACAGCGCAACAGGCACAACAAACCACTCCCAATCAATGTGGAAAATGAGTTGTAGACCACTCCCTATAGCAACAAGGTCGGCAGAGATGAGTGCAAGATTGGCGATGATGAGCGTCAACGAGGCAATTCCAGCAAGCCAGGGATTATAGTGGTCGCGCAGAATTTGTGCGAAACCTTTTTGCGTGATACGTCCCAGTTTCGCACAGGCGAACATAACGGACTGATAGAGCGGAGTAGCAAGCAAGAGCAACCAGAGATGTCCGAAGCCGTTCTGCGCTCCATCTATAGAATAGGCCGCAACTGCTGAGGAATCATTGCCAGCCATACCCCCAAGTAAGCCGGGACCAAACAGGTAGAGCCAGGAAAAGGCTTTTTTCTTGTCCGGCTGTTCAAGTACCTCTTCTTGTAGCTTCTCTAGCTCCTTCCTTTGCTCTTCCGGTGATGCTTCCCGAAACGCCTCGGCCTCTTCCTCACGTTCACTCAAACCGTCAGCCGTAGGAATAGCCTCTTGCACTTCGTCAAGCAAGCCCTCACGCTCCTCTTCAGCGAATTCCTTCTCGCCAACAAGCTCTTCACGCCCAACCGTCCTCAGTCCTTCAATCTCACGAGTGCTGGCATCGACCTTCACTTCACCATCCGGTTTACTGGCATC
>DAIQNC010000497.1:2644-3632 GCA_036788655.1 Ktedonobacteraceae bacterium | reverse complement strand
CCGAAGCCAGTTGTTCCGACACCGGATGTAAAAGGGCTAGAGGTCGAGTTCCGCAATGTCAGCTTCACCTATCCCGGTAAAGACCCGGAGACACAGTACGCGCTCAAACACGTGAGTTTCACGATACATGCGGGCGAAGCTGTTGCGCTGGTAGGACGTAACGGCGCAGGCAAGACAACGATGGTCAAGCTATTGACGCGCCTCTACGACCCCGATGATGGTGAAATCCTGATTAGTGGACGCAACATCAAAGAATACGACCTGCAAGAGCTACGCGCTCAAGTCGGCGTCATTTTCCAGGACTACGTGACCTATTATATGAATGCACGTGAGAACATCGGCGTTGGGCGTATCGAGGAGATCGAGGATAAAGAACTGGTGACAAGTGCGGCGCGGAAAAGCGGAGCCAATGCTGTGATAGAAAAATTGCCCGATGGCTACGAAACGATGCTCGGCAAGTGGTTCGACAAGGGTATGCAGTTGAGCGGCGGCGAGTGGCAGAAGGTTGCGCTAGCTCGCGCCTTCATGCGCGATGCACGAATCCTCGTTCTCGACGAGCCAACCAGCGCACTCGATGCTCAGGCCGAGGCCGAAGTCTTCTCGCACTTCCGTGTGCTGACCGAAGGCAAAACTGCTTTGTTCATCAGCCACCGTTTCAGCACTGTGCGCCTCGCCGATAGAATTCTGGTTCTCGAAAACGGCTCGATACTGGAGAATGGCTCACACAATCAGTTGATGGCGTTGAATGGACGCTATGCGGAACTGTTCAATTTACAGGCTGAGGCGTATCGGTGATGATTTGTTGTGTACATCGAGTCAGCAGTAAACGTGTCAACCTTAGTATAATATTCAATAAGGATGACACCGATGAAGAAGGTAGAAATTCAAAACAAACGCACCGTTTTTGATGACAAGTTCAAAATTGAGGAAGCCACCTTGCGCTTCCAAAAATTCAACGGACAGATGAGCGATACCGTACATCGGATCG
>DAIQNC010000497.1:0-2634 GCA_036788655.1 Ktedonobacteraceae bacterium | reverse complement strand
CGTCTTCGAGCGCGGCGATTCGGCGGCGGCACTGCTCTTTAATCGAGACACACAAAAGGTGATGCTTATAGAGCAGTTCCGCTACCCTACGTATGAAAAAGGGCCAGGATGGATGCAGGAGATAGTTGCTGGCGTCATTAATAAAAACGAGCAACCAGAAGAAACGATTCGGCGCGAAATCCGCGAAGAAATTGGCTATGAGGTACACGAACCATTGACTCATATCGCCACATTCTACGTCTCGCCAGGAGGCACATCCGAAAGAAACACGGTCTACTACGTCGAAGTCTGCGATGCAGACCGCGTTTCATCGGGCGGAGGAAAAGCATCTGAGCATGAAGACATCGAACTGGTAGAAATGACGCTTTCCGACCTCTGGCAAGCCCTGGACAACGGCGATATCATAGATGCCAAAACGCTAATTGCTGTGCAATGGTTGCACAATCGGCACAGTGGCCTCTAACACAATAAATGTTTCCCTTCGATGTGGCGATACCTACCAGCTTTATGAAGCATGGTTTGCTCGCTCCTGATGCAATCGTTCTTTGATCCATTGTCGAGCGAGTGTCGATTTCTTCATACCTCGCTCACGAGCCTCCTCCTCAAGCGCATCATCCATTTCATTATCGAGTCGTAGCATCATTTGCCGCGTATAGCCGGGTGTAGAGCGAACCCGTACAGGCGTCATCTGTGCTTCAATCGCTGGCTCACCGGTGTCGTTTTCATCCCACCATTCCGCCTCTTCCTCGTAATTATGAAACGAGGGGATGGAGCCATGAGCCTTTGTGGGATACTTGAGATGCTTACTTTCGCTCATTAGCAAACCTCTTCTACCTCGGCAACAGTGAGACGATGACGCTCCCAGATATGCACGTCATTGATACCAGGTTCCCAGAGTAAGCCTTTGATATCTATATCTGCCATAGCTCTATTGTAAATCATTGATTTACAATGTCAAGGGGTTGGGCTTGTGAAAACAGTGCGTCAGAAGCTATAACGCTAGGATACGAAAGCTGCTGACTCGCAACACGACCATTCCACAACTGATGCCAAGTGGCCCGTTGGAGAGCGTGTCCGTCTGTATGCTGGATGCGGAGTGAACCTCGTTGCCATCGACCGATAATACTGCCTCGTTGCCCTGCACATCAATGCGATAGGTGTGCCAGAGCGTTTTGGGGTCGTTGTCACTGGGTTGGAATGCGCCGGGAGCCATGTGAGCCATCGGGTCAATGAAGATTTGCAGTTGTGCGTTGCTCCCATTCGGGCGCGGCCCCGGTCCTTTCAGGTCGCTGACACCTGCTTGAAAGCCATCTTTGCCCGGCAATGGGCTGGCAAAAATGCTGTAGTAGCCACCATTCTTGTTGAACAAACGCACAACCTGGATAGTAGCCTCTATCGTGTAGTTGGTTCCATGAGGTATGTACGGAGCAGTGATAGACGAGCCATTAGCGGAGATGACACCCTGGAGATTTCCTTGCACAGCAGACCATCCACTGGAGCCTTTCCATCCATCCAGACCATGTGACCAGTCGGCTTGATAGAGTACAGTGCCGGGAGCGACTGTCGATGTTGGCGACGATATCGGCTGATTGCCTGTCGGGGAACTGGTTCTGGTGGCATTGGATGAAGGTGATGTTGGGCTAGCAGAACAGGCCGTGAGAAGGACGAGGAGACATCCCAACAAGAATATATATAGCCTTGAAGGAATGCATCTATCATGCCAGCTATGTACAATACAAGGTTGACACACGTGTGGTTGGTGCTGAGGAGAGAAGCATGAATTTGGTGACATGTGATGTATCCTTCCTATTTTTTATAAAGGAAGCGTTCCAGATATCGTTTTACAGGCAGAAGTAACGGTCAAAATGAAATTGACCGTTACAAACTACCATATATACGTCGTGGGTACATGATTTCTCACGAATGCTCCTCAGCTTACCTCGGATGTATCTTTCTGCTCCTCGCTCTTACTCTTACCCTCACTCTCACTAATATCTGGCAGGTGGTTACCAGCAATAAATGTCACGGTATCCCATGAATTGTGGATGCCGATGAACAGCAGCAGAACCGTAGCGGCTCCGATGAAGAAGAGTGGTGGAGATGCATTGCCTGGAAGGATAATCGCTCCGATGAAGAGTGCTGCATATGCGACAAAAGGCAACACCGTATGCCATATCCAATCTTCCATCACGGGTGTATACTTGTCTGGATCACTGGCTTGACGACGTAGACGCCGCGTAATAATGATAATATATGTTGCACCGCTCACACCGATGAGGCCGAGCAGAAGACTGACATTCCACAGTATCTGCCAGGGAGCAGCGAAAATCGCGGCGATGAGCAGTGCTGCTCCAAGATGCACAACGGTTGGCGTGGCAAAGGCCGCGTTTGCTTCATCAGGCATACGGCTCTGTCGCTGTGCAATCAATGTCACCGCAACGAACGTCAATCCGGTCAATGTTGCGGCGGCGGTTCCTATAATGACGTAAAAGTTTTGCCATGTAGTAAGTATTGGCACGGTGGCCTCTAACACGATGCGTGTTCCCCTTTTTGATACTATTTTCATGTAGTGGCGTGATTGCCAGTATGTAATGAATTATACCCGTACATAATTGGCGATAGCGAGCATGAGTG
>DAIQNC010000496.1:0-3658 GCA_036788655.1 Ktedonobacteraceae bacterium | reverse complement strand
AACTGGGGCTGGTCGATGAGGATGAGAACATAGCATTTGTTCCTGATGATGAGCAAGAGCATGAGATACCTGTTCTTGATGATGAGCAAGAGCATGAACGTTTCGCTCATCGAAGCGAAACGGAAACAGAGATACCCATTACACAAGTTCAAGGGACGGTACTGCGTACCTATAACGCTCATTCCGGTTGGGTGCTTGCAGTAGCATGGTCGCCTGATGGAGAGCGTATTGCCTCAGCAGGGGGCGAAGGAGTTGCGCGAGTCTGGGATGCGAACAGTGGTGAAACATATGTCGTCTATAGAAAGCATGACTGGCTCTCGAATAAAGTGAACTGGCCCCCTGCTATTCATTGTGTAGCGTGGTCGCCCGATGGGAAATATATTGCCTCGGCAGGAGATGGCAGAAAAGTCTATGTGTGGGACGCTACTGATGGGCAAAAGAAGATTGAGTATACAGGACATACAGGTATGTTGCCCAATGTGTTCGCGCTGGCATGGTCGCCTGACAGCAAGTATATCGCGTCCGCGTGTAGTGTTGGTGGTATTGATAAGACCATTCATGAGTGGAATGCCACATCAGGTCACGAAAGACATCGCTACAATGCATCGTATGGTCTGATGCCGCATTTTTCGGTCTCAGCCATCGCATGGTCGCATGACGGCACACGTCTTGCCGCCGCCTGTGGTGATAAGACCATTCGTATATGGGATACGACGACAGGTACACTCAAAGCGACATTTCAAGCAAGCTCAGACTGGATATATACGATAGCGTGGTCTTCCGATAATGAACGTCTCGCCCTCGCACACGGCAATGCCACTGCTGAAATCATCGATGCATTCTATGGAAACACCATTCGTACCTATAGTGGACATCGAAATAATGTACGTGATATCGCATGGTCGCCTGATAACACGCTGCTTGCCACTGCCAGCAACGATACAACCGTACACCTGTGGGATGCTGTGAGCGCAGATACGGTTTATATCTTCGATAAGCATACGGAGTGGACAACCTCCGTCGCATGGTCGCCCGATGGCACACGAGTCGCCTCTGCCAGCAACGATAAAACGGTGAAGGTGTGGCAAGCGATTCCAGTATAAGTTCTCAAGGTTCATCCTTATACATCATTATACCGGAATCGTTTGAGCGACCATCACCTTGTTCACGCAGGTATTGTTGCTATATTGAGGGCCAGTGGTTGCCCAGACCTCGATTTCGCTATAGCCGTTGTTGCCGCTGGCATCGACGGGCATCACCTGCAACGAGGTGATGGTTTGTGCTGGAAAGGTCACATCCGCGCAGCGCGGTCCCTCGCTAATCATGTCGATACTCCCGGTCGCTGTACCATCGCTGAACACAAATTTCAGCTTATTGATTTGATTGTTGTCCATCGTACTTTGTTTCCGATCCCATATCACCACACGATGCACCGTCACTGGAAAACTCCACTTCAATGCAAATCCGTTCATATGACCAGCAATCCATTCCGTTTGCAAACTTCCATCAATAACTGCACTTGCGCTTCCGGGCGAGAGTGTTGCATCGGGCGCGACATTGCCAGCATAATGTGTTCCGGGGACGGTAGGAATAGGAGTTGGCGGTGTATATGGCAGTACCTGTACTGAGAGTGCGAGTCGAGCGCACTGCTCTAAATCGGATTGATTTTGCCAGTACGTACCACACTTCCCTCGATAATTCATCTGGCTATAAATGACCAGTTGCATCGTATTCCGGTACGTGCCGACAAACTGAATCGAGACGATGGCGGTATCGAAATTCGATAGCGTCAGGTCAGGAATATCTTTCGTGATAAACAGACAACCGCCTGAGTAATCGGTGTTGATAAAGGCAATGATGCCGTTCGTGCCAGGAGTACAGGATGTCGGACGATGTTTTTCTATGTGTAGCATATCCGCCCGTTTGTCCCAATCAGCGGGTAAAGCCGACATGCTCTTATCAAGATTGTAGAAGTTTTTTCCCGTATCTAAAATCTTGACGAAGTACCCATCGTTCCAGTCTCTGATAGAACTCACGTTTTGTTCAAGCCCGTAGCGAGCAAGTTCGTAATCACCTGGAAGGAACGTATGGCATTGACCTTTATAGTTGGTCTCCGTATACAGCGTTACACCTGTTGTGGGATTAGCACAGCTAGCTATCTGTTTAGTGAAATTTTGATGAGATAGACCTTGATTCTGATACACTGCTACAAGAATAAGCCCGACAGTAACGAGAAGTACCAGACCAGCACTGGCGTACACCCATCGAGGCCACCTCATCGCCCTTGCTACTGGCCTTACTGGTACTGGAACAGGAACGGGTTCAGGGATAACTGTGTCTGGAACGGATGCAGGCTCAGGATTGATTTCGGGTAGAACTGGTGCTGGAACAGGGTCGGCTAGAACGGGTTCAGGCTCAGAAACGAGTTCGGGTTCGGATATAGCTGGTGATGGTGTCGTTAGAGGCTCTAGTACGATATCGGGCGCAAGTATTTCGTCCTCGTCCAGGTTATCTTCATCATGCAGGTCGTCGTCCTCATCCAAATTGTCAGAAGACACCTGTACATTCGGAGCAGCATCAGCTACATCACGCTGACCTGCCAATGGCTTCTGTGCTGCTTCTGTCGCAGGTGAAACAAACAAGTCGATGATTTCCCTGTCATCAGCATCACGAGGATATAACGCACCATGCTTATGAGTGGTCAACATCAGGGCGTTGGCTTCGTCGAGTGTAAGAAGAGCTTTTCTCGCGTGAAGAGCTTTGATGATGGCACGTACTTGATCTCGTGTAGGGTCGCGCTCACCTTTAATTATGCGAGAGATGGTTCCCTCAGCAATAATACTCTCTTCCGCTAAATCCTTCTGTGTGTAACCCTCGATGCGTCGTATATACGCCTTCAATGCCTTCCCGAATTCGCTATCTGGTCGCTCTTCGGAGCGGCGTCTGCGTCCACCTTTCGCCATGTCATTTACCTGTTGTCAATACAGCAATTGACAAAATATGCAATGTCATTGACGACTCATTCCAGCGTTTGCGACTATCTTGCGTCAATTTCATGCTCGGAAGTTGTCAATAACGCAATTGACAAAATTGTGCAATGTCATTGACAGATGTTTCGTGTACGCTCCGCATTGGAAGGTACGCAGCGCACGGGCGCACAAGCGTGATAATTCCTTCCACATACAAATATATCACTGGAACAGGAGGTACACAAGTATGAAACACGGTATGTCAGGGCGACGCAGGGGAAGCAGGGCGAGGGCCAGCCTTGCCCCGACCATGCCACGTTACGTCGCAACCATTGCGTCTAAGGTCAGAGGCTGCCTTCGGAGTCGCTCTGGCTTCCTTCACCCTGGATTTCTAAACAGGAGAGATTTCAGTATGCAACAAGAAAGAGTTATCCTCTTCCTGGACTATGCCAACATTCACCATGCTGCCAGGGAGAGAGGGATTCAGTTGAACTATCAGCACTTGCTCTATTATGTGGGCGAGAATCGCTTTCTCGTCGATCCACATTGCTATGTGCCGATAGACCCACGCAATCCACATCGACTCGATAGAGACATCGAGGAGCTATGGAATGCTGGCTATATCGTCACAACCAGGACAGGGAGTGTCGCGGGCAGCACATACAAGTGCAACTTTGACGTTGAAATTG
>DAIQNC010000495.1:0-3661 GCA_036788655.1 Ktedonobacteraceae bacterium | reverse complement strand
AGCGATTGCAAGCAGTGGTGCAATCGGTCGAACACGGGCAGTTTTCCGCACGTATCGAGGTGGATGGACGCGATGAGATCGCGATGGTGGGACGTGCCGTGAACACGACGTTGGATGCTGTTGTGGGGCTATTGGACGAGACCAAACGTCAGCGCGATGAACTGGCGAAGGGCGAGGAACTGAAAAAGCTGCATGAAGCGTTACAGTGTGAGCATGAGGCGTTGAATGAAGCCAACAGGCGTCTGTCAACGCTGGCAACTACCGATGTCTTGACGAATCTGCCCAATCATCGTGCGCTTCAATCGCTGTTGGAGCAGGAATGTGAGCGTGCGCGTCGCTTCGGACGTCCTCTCTCTCTGTTGTTTTTCGATGGAGACCGCTTCAAACGAGTAAACGATACCTATGGTCATGCTGTGGGCGATGCTGTGCTACGAGAACTGGGTGAGAAGGCCAGAAGCATTTTACGTGCAGGTGATACGGTGGGGCGTTTTGGTGGAGAAGAGTTTCTTGTCCTGCTGCCTGAGACCGATGAGCAAGAGGCACTGGTTGTGGCAGAGCGGCTACGTGCTGCGGTTGCCGCTTTTCCTCTGGCAACGCATGAGGTGGAAGGTGGTATCGCAGTGACGGTCAGTATCGGTGTGGCGAGCTATCCTGACGATGGTGTGACAGCGAGTGAGGTGCATGAACAGGCCGATCAAGCCATGTACTGGGCAAAACGTCTGGGTCGCAACCAGATACGCACCGCTACTGAGGCACTACGTGCAAACCGTGATGCCACGCTTCGCGCTGCAACTGCACACGCACTGGAGCGGCAGGAATTGACGCTCCTCGATGCACGTGAGCCGGAACAGCAGATACGTGCGGAGCAATTGCAACTCATTTATTCGTTGATGGGGGGTGCTTGACTGGCGAGAGCCTGGGACAAGTAGTCACGCTCATGAAGTGAGCGACCTCGTAACCAGTATGGCACGTTTGCTGGAATTCGATGAAGCCCACATACTACGTGTCGCTACCTCTGCATTTCTGCACGATATCGGGAAGATTGCCTTGCCTGATCGCTTGCTTCAGCAACCGTCGCAACAGTTTTCGGCACAGGAATGGCGATTGCTCCATCAACATGCTGAACTGGGAGCCGCGATTGTCGAGGATAGTGCCTGGCTCAGTGACCTCGCTCCTGCCATACGTCACCATCATGAACGCTGGGATGGCACAGGAACACCCGATGGTTTGAAGGGTGAGGATATTCCTCTGGAAGCACGTATGATAGCGATTGCCGAGGCATATCATGCGATGATTAGTGACCGCCCCTATCAAAAGGCACGGAGCGTTAACGAGGCGCATGAGGAATTGATGCGCCGCGCTGGTACACAGTTTGATCCCACGCTCCTTCCGATTTTACTGGCAGTTCTTGCTCAACGAGAAGAGTTTGAGCGTACTCTTGTGAACCATGATTTTGTTTTCAATTCGCGCTCATGACAAAGAATTAGTCTTGCAGCCCACCATATACCGTTCTATACTGAGCTTGAGATGTTCCAGATCGAAGACGAAAAAGGACGGGTCTATGAGCAACAATACTGAGCAGCAGATTACGCGCAATGTGTTGGAGAGTATTGCGCAAACGGCGAATCCCCGTTTGAAGACAGTGATGACAAGCCTGATTCAGCATCTACATGAGTGTATCCGTGAGGTGGAATTGACCGAAGAGGAATGGGCAATAGCGATTCAGTTTCTGACGCGCACCGGGCAGATATCCGATGATAGGCGACAGGAATTTATTTTGCTCTCCGATATCACAGGTGTGACGATGCTAGTAGATGCCATCAATCATCGCGGTGACGATGATGGGCGTGTAACGGAAAGCACAATCTTCGGTCCCTTCTATCGAGAGGGCGCGAAAGAGCTTCCTATGGGTGCAACGATTAGTATGGATGGGAAGGGTGAGCCTGCCGTTGTGATGGGTCGTGTCCTCTCAACCGATGGAACTCCTATTCCTGATGCACTCCTTGATGTGTGGGAGACGAACGAGAATGGTTTGTACGAGCAACAGGACGAGGCACAACCCGATATGAATCTGCGTGGCAAGTTCCGTACCGATAGCGAAGGACGCTACCTATTTGTAGGCATTAAGCCCGTATCATATCCCATACCCGACGATGGCCCTGTCGGGCAACTGCTGCGTTCACTTGGGCGGCATCCCTATCGTCCTGCGCATATTCATCTGCTCGTTTCCGCCGATGGCTTCGTACCCGTCACTACGCACCTGTTTGTCGAGGGAGACCAATACCTCGAATCTGACGCTGTGTTTGGCACAAAAGACTCGCTCGTCGTCGATTTCGTGCGGCATGACTCGGCGGAAGAGGCGGCTCGCTATAATGTGAAGGCCCCATTTTACATGGTGAAGTACGATTTCGTACTGAAACCCCGATAATCCCTTGTAGTGCGACAATTTATTGTCGGCGTGTCCCTTCGACGTGGACGCCAACAATAAATTGTCGCACTACCGATAGGGACGGTCTATGCTATAATGAAGGCATGTTCGACCTTTGAAATCATATAGAGAGGAATATATAATCGTATTATGCCGACGTATGAAGATGCTTATAAACTGATGACGACACATGTAAAGAATGAGAACTTGCAAAAGCATATGTTGTCCGTGAGTGCCGCGATGCGTGCCTATGCGCGTAAGTATGGTGAAGACGAGGAATTATGGGCCATGACGGGACTGCTCCACGATGGCGATTATGAGGAGTACCCCGACCTGCATGAGCATACACTGGTGATGGCAAACTGGCTACGCGATGCTGGCTACGATGAGCGCATTGCCTACGCAATCCTGGCGCACAATGACCTCAATACAGAGACGAATCCACGTACCGACCTGCTCTCAAAAGCTCTGTATGCCTGTGATGAGGTAACAGGCATGATTACCGCGACGG
This sequence comes from Ktedonobacteraceae bacterium, assembly GCA_036788655.1. GTDB lineage: Bacteria > Chloroflexota > Ktedonobacteria > Ktedonobacterales > Ktedonobacteraceae > JBBQVS01. The sequence goes on along the minus strand of DAIQNC010000495.1, from coordinate 722 downwards.
CACTGGTGCGCCCAAACAAGAGTATTTACGGGCTTGAAGTCTCTTCTGTGCGTAAGAAGATGAAGAGCAAAGGTTTTGCCGCAGGCGTCAACCGCGACGATCTGGTGAAGGGTGCGGCAGAACTTGGCGTAGACCTCGACGAGCATATCGCGTTCGTCATCCAGGCCATGTCGGGCATTGCTGACAAGCTCGGATTGGCAGGAACGCAATCCGTAGGGGCGTAATATATAAACGGTGACAACTGCCCCGTACATGGGTGGAGTGGGGACAGGGTGTAATGAATTATCCCCGTACATGGGAGCGTGACGATGAGCATTGTACATAGGGGACGGGGTGTAATGAATTATGCCCGTACATGTGATGATATCTTGAACATTATGTGTCGCTATGAGATTATCCAATGTTAACTATCATACACAAATATACGGGTATAATTCATTACACCCCGTCCCCACTCCACCCATGTTCGATACAATTTGATAATGTTCATAATGAGACCTTATTCCTATGATACAGCGAAAAGGACAACAACAGAATACACAATCACAGGGGCAACGCTTTTTCACTGCGAGCGAGGTTGCTGAGTTCGAGTATTGTCCGATGGTGTGGTGGTATGAGCAGTATGAAGCGGCGGCACAGCAGGACACGGAAGACTTGTTTGCACGTCTCGTCGAGTTGGAGCATGAACATGACACACAGGCTCCTGCTCTACCAGAGTATCA
>DAIQNC010000494.1:0-3672 GCA_036788655.1 Ktedonobacteraceae bacterium | reverse complement strand
CTACGACGTAGATAGTGGCGAAGTGGATATCGACGGGCGCAACATTAAGGATTACGCACTAGAGTCGCTCGGCGAATTTATAGGCGTCGTGACACAGGAGACGTACCTGTTCCACGCCTCGGTACGCGAAAACCTGCTCTATGCCCGTGCCGATGCCACCGAAGCAGAGATGATCGAGGCAGCTAAAGCGGCAGCGATTCACGACCGCATCATGGAGCTTGAAGATGGCTACGATACCATCGTCGGTGAGCGTGGCTACAAACTCTCCGGTGGTGAGAAGCAGCGCATCGCTATTGCACGTGTCATCCTCAAAAATCCGCGCATCCTCATCCTCGATGAGGCCACAAGCGCACTCGACACGCACTCCGAACGCCTCATCCAGGCCGCGTTGGAGCCATTGATGAAGGATCGCACGACGCTTGCCATCGCGCACCGCCTCTCAACCATCCTCTCCGCCGATGTCATCCTCGTCGTCAATCACGGACAGGTCGTCGAGCGCGGCACACACGAAGAGCTACTCGCCAGAAATGGCCTCTACGCCCAACTCTACAACGAGCAGTTCTCGAAACTGACAACCGAGGAAGAGGCCGTAGCATAACCCATGTAATGGCGTGACGATGAATTTTGACAAACGAAATTGGTCTTCTGTAGGGGCGTTATAGAATAACGCCCTGGTTCATCACCTTGTAACGTTGTGCGGGCTACCAGGGCGTTATAGAATAACGCCCCTACATAGTATCCGACCTTCATCATTGTGCGCGTCCGCGTTAATGTCTGATTCGCACACACAATGACTTGTGCCACTACATATCTTCAAATTCTTTTACGGTCAAGTCAGCATTTACACCAGCAGCTGCTCTGCTTCCAGAGGCAGCAGCGAAAATGACTTGGGAAGGCATAAACACCGAGGCATCCCCTGCTGCATACACGCCCGAAACTGTCGCTCGCCCCAATTCATCTGTTGCGACACCCCCCATAGCATTCAACTCACATCCAAGCTGCGAGCCAAAACTCGATGCCGGTGTCCATTGCGGAGCAACAAAACCGCCCTCACGCGCACGTTCCTCATGAGTCGCAAACACCACACGCTCCAACATTCCATCCTTCCCGACAAGAGCAGTGATTGGATCTTCAATAACCTGTATTCCTCTCTTTTGAAACACCTCTTTTTGCTCTTCCGTGAGGTGAGAACGCCCATTTGTACATACCAGCAAATTCCGACTCCAATTCCAGATGTTTATCGTCATATGAAAAGCAAATTGCTCATTTTCCACAATGATAACCAGAGGCTTGTCTCTCAGTTCCCAGCCGTCGCAATAAGGACAATTGAACAAGCTCTTCCCATAAAAATCGTGAATACCCTCTATCTCTGGAAGTGTCTCTCTGACGCCAGTAGCAAGAATAATGGTTTTTGCTTGAATTACCTCACCGTTGTCCTCAACAACTTCAAACAGGTTCTCCTCGTGCTTGCTCACATTCGTGATTCTCGTGGTTCGCATTGCAACGGATGGATACTTACTAATTTCCTGATGTGCAATATTTCTGAACTCACCCGGTTTTACGCCATCCCGTGTCAGAAAGCCATGCGTCTCCTGCGTCACAGCATTTCTCGGCTTGTTATCGTCGAACAGCACAACATTTCTTTTTGCTCTGCCCAGCACGAGTGCGGCATTTAGACCAGCAGGTCCACCGCCAATAATAGCACAATCAATAACCATAGGATAATCTCCCTCTCTAATAAGAGATTTCGTAGACTCTCAATATCTACAATTACGATAAAAAATAACATGTGTACCCCTTCATACACATGTCTTTATATCGCTGACTGCTCCGACATGTTCAACATATTCAACAAATCTGGATTCTGGTCAACGAGTTCAACCAGTTTGCGCTCTTTGAGATAATTTTCCATCTGTTGTTCCGCATTCATCATCACTTCCTGAATCAGGCACATATCATGATGCATACCGACACCACAATGAAACAACGAGGCCGTCCCTTCGATAGCATGAATGACATCCAGGAACGAGATATCCGCTTTGTTTCGCGCCAACTTATATCCCCCGTTCACACCGGGCGTAGATTCGATCATGCCAGCTTTCACCAGTCTTGTCAAAATCTTAGAGAGATACGTTGGTGAAAGTTCTTGAAGCTCGGCCAGTTGCTGAACGCCGATGGTTTTTCCGGCAGGAAGAGCCACAAGATACAACATCGTGTGGAGCGCGTAATTTGTTGCCTGTGAGTATTTCATGTGTCTCTCTCCTTTCAATTACAGACTCAATGTGTCTATAATAAAACATAAAGAGAGGAATGTCAAGTTTCAATAATGTGGATTAACAAATGATGTCACATTTTCAGCACCTCAGCGATACAATAGCAGAGAGGAGCGAACAATGTATGCAAGACAAACGGAGCATCAGTTTGAATGACGAAGCTGATGTCGAACTCTACGACCGTTACGGACAGGCTCTCTTCGCTTATGTCCGTCTCCATATTCCATCGCGTGAGGACGCCGAAGACATGGTGCTTGAAGTCTTCACAGCCGCGCTTGAACACAACAATCTCGCGGCAATACGTGAAGACGAGCGGCTAGCATGGCTACGTCGCGTCGCACACAACAAAATCGTCGATAGCTACCGACGAAGCACACGACATTCACTCGTCGCCCTTGACCGTCTCGAAGAAACACTATTTCTCAGCGAACATCCTGCACCCGAAGAGGTAGCACTACAACGCGAAGCATATAAGCAGCTACACGACGCCATAGCAAAACTTCCAGCATTACAACAACAGCTTTTACAACTGCGCTATGGGCATGGCCTACGCTTTTCCGAGATTGGAACACTGCTCAATAAACGCGAAGAGGCCGTGCGAAAACTGCTTTCACGCACTCTCGCCACGCTACGCGCTATCTATGCTCAACACTCACAGGAAGGAGAGTAGTCATGTCAAATTACGAACAACGCGATGATACTATTCGAGAAGAGAACGAACAGACACAACTCGTACAAGACCTGCACAGTCTCTACGATACACATGCGTTAGATACACAATCACTGGCTCGTATCCGCTCACGTTTGATGCAACGCGCCTCAATTCCACTACCTGATGATGACGACAATATAATAACCTTCCAATCGCTCGACACACCTAAAAAACGCGAAGGCGAAACGGTAGCACCGACGATGACGCGACAGCTCAATGAGTGGCGCAATGCACCTCGTCACTGGCCTCGACTTGTTAGTGAAATTGCCGCGCTCATCATTATTACTGCCCTGATTGGCTCGATAGTGCTAGTGTTTCCTTTGCGACCTCATGCACCTGCTCATAACGGATTGCTACCATCTAATCCGAATGGTGTGGTACAGAGGATACATATGATAGATGCGAAAGTAGGTTGGGCTGAGGTACAGACCAGACATGGTAACAGCGTTGATCCTGCTCCTGCTCTTATGAGAACAACCGACGGCGGGCATACATGGTACGATGTTACGCCACCCGAACCGTACAACATCTCGGCAGGGTCAATACTCAATGGTACGCCTATGCATTCATCCAATCAAGGTGTCATCGTCGGAGAAGCAACCTTCCAGCCCTATTTTCTATCTGGAAATGATGCATGGGCTGCGCTCGTTTCACCAGAAGCAGACTCGACGCCTCTTTCCTTCACAC
>DAIQNC010000493.1:0-3673 GCA_036788655.1 Ktedonobacteraceae bacterium | reverse complement strand
TGCCGAACGTATCTGCCTGGAATCAAATCCTCTGCTTCTCCGCCCTCTCTGGGAGCCATGATGCGCAGCAAGTCTTCTTTCTCGTTTACAACCAGTGAGTCCGAAAGACCGCGTACACCGGGGAAGTTTCGTACAATCTCCTCGGCTGCTGCCTTCTGTTGAGCTGTATGGACAGCACCACTCAGACGCACAACACCAAGTTTGGGATAGATACCGATAGGCAGGTCGCGTGTTCGTGGGTCTTTGCCAAGTGCTACCGCCAGATCAGCAGCAAGCTCATCATCGCCGATCAACTCGTTCTTAATCTCCAGTATTCCCGGTACACCTGATGCCTGATCCTGTACGACATCGGCACGTAGCGAGCTTGAGATGTTGCCGCGCAAATACAGTACGTTATCCAGTACACGAACATCCATTCCCTTGAAATCAACGTGGAGTTGCGTCTGATCAAACAACGTATTCTCAACTTCTTGTTGCAAATCTCTATCCGAACGATATGCTGGCAGCGTTTGTAGCGTGGCCTCTGGTATCACAACAACGATGCGCCCCTGCTCAAGTTTCGTCACATATTCTTGACGTAGTAACGTGTCTTGATTTGGACGGAAGTGATGAGCAACGACGTAGGCAAGCATTCCACTTTCAGGATGTACCGCTATAAGCAGAATACTCCCACGACTCCGTGAGCCTTGCGTAGCCTCTGATTCGACAGACTATTTTGTATCGAAGAAGATAGCTGCTGGCATCGCTTTAGGAGCCGCTTCAACGTCTGCGCGGCTGATAGTCAATGTCACATTATCGCTGGTGGCACTGCTGACAGTTTGAAAAGGAAGATAGCTTATCTTCCCAAAAAACCGTCCCTGTCTCACTCCGATATACGTCATGTGTTGTGCTGCTGCGTCAAAGCCAATAGAAGTAAGAAAGCCCTCATCGCCATCAGAACAGAGTATGCGCGTTCCAAAATGGAACTTGAACATTGTAGAAATTGATGCCATTTGTTTCATATATATCGCCTCACTGCACATAATAGTCCAGGTGTGCGCCGTATCGACGCAAAGCACCTATTTAGAATGTAACATGTTCTGTTCCCACATGACAAGCATCTTACAGATTAGATACGCTTGATGCTAACTGCGTGAATACATCGGCTATGAGACACGAGGTGTTCGTTGAATCATCGGGTCAGGGCGTTGCTGTATTGTTTCACTACCATAACCATTTCCCGGCCCGTTCAACGGTCTGGAAGGGTACTGCGTCATAGACGGTCTGGGGGCTTGCGGAGAACGCGACGGCTCTACGTTTTCGCGTATCTCTAACGAGACCAGAAGCCGCATAATCTCTGGAAAGTTTTTACACAATGGTGGAACAATAAACGGTTTTCCGCGCTTGAAATTCTCTATCGCCATACTCAACTCTTGCAGAGCCTGACGTAATCCACGTGCATATGCATCAGCCTGTTCGACACGTGAGAGACGCTCTGCCATCAGGTTCAAGCTCACGGCAAGTGGAAGGAGTTCACCAGAGGTAAGACTTGCACGTGCGCGTAGATTTCCGTTCGCAAGTCGCGCCTGTACGTCTTTGAGATGCTGTACTCCTATCTCTAGCTCGGCATTGCGATCCGACATTGTCTTTGCCTGCTCCTCAATTTGCATGTTCGCACGCTCTAAACGAGCGAGAGCATCTGCCTGACGACGTGAAAGACGCTCATTTTCAAGGATAGTGAAGACCTGACGTGCAACAACCAGCGCAACAACCAGGACTGTTCCCAGCAGCAAAACAGGACGAATAGCAATCTGTGTCTTATCAGTTGAGAACGCATTCACAAGCAGGATAATGAAGACAACCGCCAGCAGAAAATATGTGACATATTGTGCAGGACCAAACGTTACACGTTCAGTCCGCTTTTGAAGCCGTTGCTCTAGCGCATCCGTAGACGTGAGTGGCAACATACGACGTAGGTAAGCCGCAACACCGATAATCAAAATACCAAGAGGCCAACCGAGGTCGATAAATGTTCCCTCAACATACACATTCGCATTTTGCTGAATGTTGAACACAAAATCCGATGCTGCAAAGAAACAAAGACCAACCCCGAAAAAGATAAAACTGATACGACGTGCTGTTGTTTGATAGAGACTTCCCTGCCCACGTAGCAGGAGAAGCACAACGCTACTCAAGAGGGCAATATCAGATGTTGGATAGTACAAACCGAGAAACTTTGCCAGTACATCTTCATTTGAAGCCAACGCTAATGAGCCAAGCAGGAGAAACCAGCCAATGACAAGCAGCGAACTCATCGCAATGAGGCTGTCCAGAAGAGTCAGAAAGCGACTTCTCCCTACTCCTGACGAAGGTTGTAATAACAAGCCAATAAATACGAGCGGCGGAAGACTCGAATAGCCGATATCAGCATATGATGGGAACGGACTTTGATGTGTCAGGATATAGTATCGCCAGACGCTTTCCCCCAATCCCCACATAATTAGTCCGCAACCTATTAGTGTCCATGCGATTCGCTCACGTCCGAGCCAGGGTTCCACTTCTTCCTCATCACGTATAGGCAAGCGGGCTGCATACAGAGCAATCAGACCTCCGACCATTGCTCCCACGAGCTGCGAAAATTCCCAGGATATCCCTCCCAGATGAAATAAAACAAAAAATATGAGCAGTATGGCAAGCCCTGCTACTTCATAAAGCACGTTGCGTATGCGTGACGAGATAACAGGCATAGCTTTCTCCCTCGGAACTACTTTCCCCACTTAGTGCCAATTCTGACAGTAGGTCATGTAGAGCTATAGTAAATAGACATAATGATACATATGCCCACTATAACACAACAAGTACGTAGAAACAATGAATAGCCAAAAAGGGGGAAGCAGACCTTCTTTTCATATTTTTGCTCAGTGAAAAGACAGATGATATACGATATAATGAGTCAAAGCGTACATCATTCAGAGGATTGACGACATGGCTATACTCTCCTTTTCACATGCTGAAGAACTTGCTCATGAAGCGTTTCAATTATGCCTCGCGCAAGATATCCACTTCGCACAAGAGTTACTCCTTCGCTCACGCACTGAATTGAGGCGACTCAGTGGTGATTTGCCTATCGTGGGGCATGAAGCGACCTTCGATGACCCGTATATCACACTTGATACCGAAGAGAGTCCTTTTTTGACACGAACATTTGATGAGGCATGTGCATGGGGATGGCTAGAGCTTGCAACAGGCGTATTCAAGCTTATGCAAGACCGCCCCGGTACAAGTCTCGTACATTTCAAACGGGCATGGCGTATCTGGCGACCCTGGGGAATGGCAAAAGTCGATGATGAGATTGTACTTAAAGCAGTTCGTGAGCGAATCCGCGCTGCTCTGTGGTTAGGTGAAGCATGGGCGCGGTTCATGAGTGATCGCGCTGAACCAGCCGCTCATGCGGTACTACGTGCCGCTATCGCCGAGCTTGAACGCATAGAAGACTCGGCACTACTACAAGAGACTATTGATCAACAATCAACACTACCACCTGCTCAACTTGGCACACCTGCGTATAGAGCGGATAATAGTGTAGTCCCTTATATTACCTCTCTATTAAAGCCAGAAAGTTAATATCTGTCTCGTAAAACAAAACGCGACCTTCGCCGGCGAGATACTCGTGGCGGATCCTGGAATTCGCCTC
>DAIQNC010000492.1:0-3677 GCA_036788655.1 Ktedonobacteraceae bacterium | reverse complement strand
GTTCGCGTTGTACTGCTCCATTGCAGCCGGGGTCATGACCGCTCGTGCGAGGATACAGTCACGGAAGCCGGGGGCGAAACGTTCGATTTGCGCTTCAATGCGCTCCGTCATATCAAAAGTCGAGCCATTGGGAACGTGACAGTAGGCCCACAGTGTGTGCTTGCCAGCAGGGGCGCGTGTCTCGTCGAACAGGCTCTGTTGCGCGACAAGAACGAAAGGGTGGTCAGGCGGTTGTCCCTGGGCCACCTGTCGTTCAGAAGTCGCAATCTCTTCAAGCGTGCCACCGATATGAACAGTTCCAGCTAGCAGGCACTCGCTTGCCAGCCAGGGAACAGGTTCATCGAGGGCATAGTCGATTTTGAAAGCTCCAGGGCCATAACGATACCCTTGTAGCGAACGAATATAGTGTTCAGGTAACTGCTTTCCCACGATGCGGATGAGTTGTTTCGGCGTGACATCGAAAAGAACAGCACGTGCGTCGGGTAACTCCTCGATGGTTGCAACCTCATGATCGGTGATGATATCACCACCGAGGGTACGTAGATGTGCTGCGAGTGCATCCGAGATGCATTGTGAGCCACCACGTGGCAAGGCCAACCAAGTGCATGTCCAACGATACCGAGAACAAGGCCAAAGGCAGCACTCGGCCCCTGCTCAAGCGGCAGCATCGAATGAGCCGCCATCCCTGCGAACATGGCTCGCGCCCGCTCACCACGAAAGTGCTGCTGTGCCAATCCCTTCGCGCCCCGAATAGCTTCTAAGCCGAAGTGTGTCATCAGCAGTGGATGACGCGCAGATTGTGGGCGTAATGGGCCAAGAAAGGCGTTGGCGATTTTATCCCATTGTGCTGCGAATGGCTCCATCATGCGTCGATAGGCTACGGCATCACAACCGAGGGTTTCACCTGTTGCGGCTATCGAACGCTCCAACAGCATAGCAGTTCCATCATCGAGCGGATGTGCGAGTGGAGCTAATGGGTGAATCCATTCAAGGCCGTAGCGTTCCAGAGGCAGAGTGCGAAAGAACGGCGAACCGATACCCAGAGGGTGAATTGCCGAACACACATCGTGATGAAAGCCGGGAAGCGTTAACTCCTGTGTTCGCGCTCCCCCACCAATTGTCTTCTTTGCCTCGAAGACACAGACCGAACGACCTGCCTGTGCCAGCGTAATTGCAGCCGCTAACCCATTCGGCCCCGACCCAACCACAACTGCGTCGTAGAAAGATGATGCCATGCCTTGCTCGTTTTCAGGATGATAGTCATAAGGATATCATATATTCTATCACCAGTTCCGCATAGTTTACCACCATGTGGTAGAATTTTTGTATGAACATACATATTCGCTATTTTGCCTCGCTACGTGAAATCGTGGGGCGTAGTGAGGAAACATTAACGCTATCAGAAGGGGCCAGTGTCGCAGACGCACGTACACACTTGCTCACCCGTTATCCACGTTTACAATCTATCATTGAGCGTTGCATTTACGCACTCAACAAGCAATATGTGCCTATGGAGACGACGTTGCATGATGGAGATGAGGTCGTGTTTATTCCCCCGATGGGCGGAGGTCGAGAATGCAGCCAATCGAGATAAAAACAGTTGTGCAGTTGACGCATGAGGTGCTGAACCGTGACGCGCTGGTGGCGGAGGTCAGCCATCCGAGTGTGGGCGGCATCGTGGTTTTTGAAGGCGTCGTGCGCGACCATGCACGGGGAAAACAGGTGCGCTACCTGGAATATGAAGCCTACGAAGAGATGGCGAAGCAGCAGATACGCACGATCATCGAGGAGGCACGACAACGCTGGGGTGTCGAGCGCGTCGCAGTTGCCCATCGCTTCGGGCGTTTGGAGATTGGCGAGGCAAGCGTGATTATCGTCGTAGCCTCACCTCATCGCGGTGAAGCATTCGATGCATGTCGCTACATCATCGACACGCTCAAAACAACGGTTCCCATCTGGAAAAAAGAGGTGGCGACCAACGGCGAGGAATGGGTTGAAGGATAAAATCCTGAAAATTTCGGCGTTTTATGGTATACTTGTTGCAAGGTTTTATTCGTTCTCAGTCGTCACTGACTCTTCCTGAATGGAGGCGTCGATGAACTTGTTTGAAAAACAGGCTCAACTTCACCAACTCTTCGCGCAAACTCCGGTGAGCGCGGCATATCTCGCAGGTTCCCTCGCAAATCGTACCGCATTTGGACAACTCAGCGATGTCGATATCGCTATCCTCTTGATGGAGCAGGTCAAAGCTGACCAGTTTCTTGACTATCGCCTGTACTTCTTCAGCGAACTGGCGAAACGCCTGGAGTCCGATACTATCGACGTGGTGATTCTCAACCAGACTTCGCTACTCTTCAAGTCACAGGTGATTAAGAACGGACAGATTTTGTTCAGCCGAGACGAGCGGCAACGTGTGATGTTCGAGGCAAAGGCCGTGATGGATTATCTCGATTTCAAGAAGTTCGATGATATCCAGCATCAGGCATTGAGTAAACGCATTTATGGACAGATGCCCTCGACGGTTGCTCTCGATAAAGAGATGCTCCAACCTGCACTGAAACGACTCCGCGAAGCTGTGAGCATCTTACGCGAACTGGCAAAGACGCAACGTGAAGAGTTTGTGCAGGATTATCACCTCTATGGTCTCGCGGAACATTATACACTCATCTCCGTAGAGTCATGCCTTTATGTGTGCAGTATCCTGATTGCCTCGCTCGGCTTGCGTCGCCCTGAAGATTACCATGAACTATTGAGCATTATCGCGGCGCAGGGGTTGATTCCTAAGACGCTGGTCTATCGTCTGGAAGTGCTGGTTAACCTGCGCGATACCCTGTTGCAAGGTCAGGAAGTGCTTGACCGCGATATTCTTTACGATCACCTTCACCACCGCCTCGACGATGTAACGACCTTCGCCGATACCGTAGGGGCATGATTAGGATAACATGTAGTGGCGTGATAAATCACGCCACTACATGATTGGCACACGGGCGTGATGAATCACGCCACTACATGTTACCGATTTCTGTCCATACAATGTGGTGGGCCAATCGATAAATCGTGGCCCTACATGGAAGTTTATACTTGTGTGGAGCGTAGCATGTCGGCTTGCTCCGTCACCTCACGTGCCTCATCACTACGCCCCATTGCCTCGTAGATTTGCGACAGCGTTTCGTAGGCGAGGACCAGCGACGGGTCCATAGCGATAGCTTGCTGAGCGGCATCGACGGCCTCTTCGTTACGTCCGGCTTCACGGAGCGTATCGGCAAGGTCGTTGTAGTAGTCGGCGTTAAGCGGGTCGCTGTCGATGGCGTTCTGGTAGTTCTCGATGGCATCGTCGTAGCGTCCCTGAGCATCATAGGCGGTGGCGAGTTGATAGTAGCCTTCGGGGTCGTCCTGAGAACGCTCAAGCAAGCTCTGTGCGGTCTCGATAGCCTTTTCATGCTGACCGAGAGCGTTGTAGGTATCGGCAAGACCAGCGTAGGCGGCGGCGATATCGTCATCGGATAGCTCATCGGTGCGGTTCACAAGACCTTGATAGATGTCGAGAGCTTCGTTATATCGCTGCGCCTCAAGGTAGGTTTCGGCGAGACTGAACAGGGCCGAGACACGGGTCGGGTCTATCTGGACGGAACGCGCATAAGCGTTGATGGCCTCTGTCGTGTCGCCCTGTTGCGAAC
>DAIQNC010000491.1:2555-3681 GCA_036788655.1 Ktedonobacteraceae bacterium | reverse complement strand
ATCACGTGTGTGCGCCATCGTATGTAGTGACGTGATCAATCACGTGTGTGCGCCTCAAAATAGAATTGTCTTTTCCTTTGTATCTTACAACAGAGATTGTGCGATATGATAGGGAGTAGCTGTGAGGCCGAATAGGACAAAATTCTATATTGAAAATATATCATCTCGGAAAATATATCACGCCATTACAGCAGTTTCGCACGCATTACATCCAATGGTGCAATCTGACCTGTCCACAGCGTAAAAGAGAGTGCGCCTTGATGCAACAGCATGGAGAGGCCGTTGGCTCCGCGAAGACCCATCGCACGTGCCTGACAGAGCAGGTAGGTCTGGATGGGATTGTAAATCATGTCATAAACGAAGGTATCAGGGTCAAAACGTGCGAGTATCTCAACGGGTAAAGGGCTAACATCGCCGTGCATTCCTACTGAGGTCGAGTTGATAATCAGCGATGATGAGCGAGGAACGAGGAATTCTGGCTCGTTCAGCGTGAAGATAGTGCCGTTGTAGGTCTGTTGTACCTCTGCTGCGAGGAGTTGGGCGCGTTCGAGGTGTCGATTGACGATGGTGAGTTGCGCCACGTTTGCTCCGACAAGCGCGAATGCTGCTGCACGTGCTGCGCCACCTGCACCGAGCAGAATGGCGTTGTAGCCTTCGAGACCTATGGTCGCGTCATCACGCAAGGTTCCTAATCCGTGTTCATGGAGAGCGTAAAGAAGTCCCGGTGCATCGGTATTGTAGCCATGCAGATAGCCATCTGTATGCACGATGGTATTGATAGCTCCAATGCGCGTTGCCAGTGGGTCTATCTTATCGACCAGTGGCATGACCGCCTCTTTATGCGGAATCGTGACATTCGCACCCAGGCAATCTTCATTGCACAGCGAGCGAACACGCGCAATCAATCCGTCGGCTTCAGTATGCCACAATTCATAGCGTACATTGAATCCGAGCGCGTCGAATGCCGCCTGTTGAAATCGCGGCGAAAAGGAGTGCGCGACGGGATTGCCGATGAGTCCGACGCGCAAATATGTTGTTTGTTCATCACTCATATATTTGACTCTGCAATAATTGCCTCTATCATATCATATCGTTCGCGTTTTTGTCCTGATATTGTAGGGGCGGA
>DAIQNC010000491.1:0-2545 GCA_036788655.1 Ktedonobacteraceae bacterium | reverse complement strand
CATTACGCCCCTACAAACGCTTACCCATATGGTACTATGAAGTGCAAGAATGCTATGTAGCATAGTTGTCTGAATGGAGATACTCGATGACAATAGTTCAACCACGTCCTGCCTCGACGGTCATGTTACTGCGCGATAAAGATACATCCTCGCTCCTGGGACAACGAAGTGAGCTAGAAGTATTTATGGTACGTCGTTCGGTGCAGAGCGAGTTCATGCCTGATATATACGTGTTTCCTGGCGGTTCGGTTATGCCGGATGATAAGCAAGTGGAGAGCCTTACGGATTTGTGTGAGCCTGTGCCATCGTCGCAATCCGACCCGGAAGGGCGTACTGTACTGGGAACGGGTGTGCGAGCCGCCGCGATACGCGAACTGTTCGAGGAGGCGAATGTGTTGCTTGCACATCGAGAGGGTCAGATGCTCGAAGTGAGCGGTGATGTTGTGCCACAATTCGCTGCCTATCGAGAGGCGTTCAATGCCCGGAAAGGCTCGCTGGTCGAGATGGCGCGTAATGCACGTCTTGTCTTCGCCACCAATAGCCTCGCCTATTTTGCGCACTGGATTACGCCGGAGGCCATGCCCAAACGTTATGACACGCATTTCTTCCTGGCAGCCGCACCTTTACAACAAGAAGCACTCTATGACAACTTCGAGACCAGCGACGGAGTGTGGATACATCCTGCAAACGCGCTGAAACAGTTCGAGCAGAACACATTTCCTATAGCCTTCCCTACATTTCATCAACTGCGTGACCTTTCGGCTTATGTAAATGTTGAGGAAGCACTGAATGCTACAAAGACGCGCTATGTGATGACGCACTTGCCAATAGTAGAGGTACAGAATGGAACAGGAAAAATTCATCTACCGGAAGAACCCGATTTTATATGGAAACAATCGGTACGCTGAGGAGAAATAAAAACGTGTCGCAATCACAGAAAACAACACCATATACGATTATTCTTGCTCCCAATCCTTCGATGATGACGGGGCCGGGAACGAATACGATTGTGCTGGGCGGCGGCGTTGAGGGTGCAACAGTCATCGATCCTGCTGATGACAATGAAGAGCATCTTGAGGCTATCATCCGCGAAGGAGCCGAGCGCGGCGGTATTCGACGTATCCTCATCACGCACGGTCATCCTGATCACCTTGGCGGCGCGGTCAAGTTGCGGCATATGTTACAGCATCTTGGCGTCTCCATCTATGCCTATAGTCGTGAAGGTACACCCGATGTAGATGAAGAGACGCCCGATGGGGAGCTATTTCCGGCGGGGGATGATGTGTTGCAAGCTATTCATACGCCTGGTCATCGCTTCGACCACCTCTGCTACTACCTGCAACAACACCAAATCCTTTTCGCAGGAGACCTTGTAGCAGGAGTCGGAACCGTTGTCATCTCGCCGCCAGAGGGCGACTTGCTCGACTATCTCAACTCGCTCAAACGGCTCCAGAGCATGAATATTGTCGAAATGGTTCCTGCACATGGCCCCGTTATCACAGACCCACAGGCCAAATTGCAAGAATACATCACGCACCGCATGGAGCGTGAACAACAAATCATACAGGTGCTACAATCCTATGCATATGGAGCGGTTATCGGTGAAATGGTTCCGCTTATCTATGTCGATGTAGACCCACGTTTGCATCCCGTCGCCGCGCATTCTGTTGAGGCACATCTGTTGAAGTTGGAGCGCGAAGGACGGGTGAAACGTGATGGTGAGAGATGGATACTAACAAAATAAGCCACGCCTTCGTAGCGGCCCGATTTATCGATTGGCTTCTCATACATATTGAGGCCAATCGATAAATCGGGCCGCTACGAAGGCGTGGCTTATCGATAAATCGTGGTTCTACGAAGGTGGAGGGTATAATTTCAGTACGTCAGCGAAGCGGTTGAAGAAGTTGAACAGGCCGATAACGGTTGTCAGTTCGACGAGTTGCCCGTCGTCGAAGTGGCTCTGTAGTTCGTCCCAGAGGTCTTCGTCTACGTCGCGTGCGCTGGTTGTCATAATTTCGGCGAGGCGTAACGCGACCAGTTGACGTGCGGTGAACAGGTGACGATGCTCGTCGATATGATAGAGCGCGTCCAGTAGCTCCTCACTTACTCCTAGCTGCTTTGCCAAAGCAGTATGCGCAGACATTCAATAGGAGCAGTGATTTACCTGCGAGACACGTACCGCGACAAGTTCTTTTAACTGTGGCTCGACTGTGCCACCGCGCATCGTCGCTTGCAGTAACTCTATCGCAGGACGCATAATTCCTGGACGCTGGCCCATCACACGAAAGAGCGTGGACATATTCGAGACGCCTGTGGAAAGCATCTCCTCTGAAAATTGTGCGAGTACCGCTTCGGGCATGGGTGGAATGCGCGATACCTGTTCGCTCTCCTGTGATTTATCGGGCATATGTCTTTCCTTATCAAAGTTCTTGAAACCATTGTATCATGAGAGGATAGATTGTAGATATGCTCCTGGACAAACGGATGAAATGTGGTAGGGACAGCTTCATCCGTTTTCGGAAGTTTATGATGAGCGATGAAAGAT
>DAIQNC010000490.1:0-3686 GCA_036788655.1 Ktedonobacteraceae bacterium | reverse complement strand
ATGTTGGAGCGCAGACGCGAACTGGGTATTCTCAAATCGGTTGGCTACACACGCACGATAGTGATGAGTGAAGTCATGATCGAGAACGGCGTGATAGGCGCAGTCGGTGCATTGCTCGCATCCCTGCTTGTAGCGGGAGCCATAGCTCTTGCCGGAAGTCTGCTCTTCAACCTGAGTTTCGGTCTCTCACCGCTCATCGTTGTAGCTCTGATTGGTGGCTCGGCACTCTTAGCGATGCTCACGGCGGCTCTGGTCGCATGGGGGCCAACGAGTGTACGACCATTAGAAGTGTTGCGATACGAGTAACAAAACCATGTTGTGACGTGATTTATCACGTGCGTGTACCCATATGAAGATGTGGACAGACGTGATAAATCACGTCACAACATGGTTGCGATTCTATCAATGGAATTTATAGTCGTGACTCTACGGTGGTTATGTTATACTTGTACGAAGATGGTTTAGTGTGAGAGAAAAACAATGTCCAGCATACGCTTTCCAATACTCTTTCGCCGTTTACGAGGGAAGTTGACGTTCTCGTATACGATCACCTCGGTGGTGACATTTCTGTTGCTTGAGGTGATGGTATTATCGGCTGTGTTTGTGACCCTCACGTTGAATACGACTGCTATTCTTGAAACAGACATGAAACAGCAGGCGACACTTGCAAGCCCTTACTTCATCCATGGTGCGCCAGATGAGGAAACGTTAACGGCGTGGCTACAGATTGTTAACGGGAATATCATCAATCAATGGCCTCTGAGTGGTAGTTCTCCTGTGTTTTTCACGGTGATAAATACACAGGGTCAGGTATTGGCCTCTATCGGCACACATGCTCTCGCTGCTCATACTGCTATGCAGGATTATATCTCATCATCAGAAGCTATCAATGTCCAGGCTGTGCTACAGGATAGTCACGGAAAGACAAGCAGAGTCAGCAGAGAAGCGAACGGCATATTAGTGTCTATCACTCCTATCGTGAGTACGCAGGGAAAGATTCAAGGTGCGTTACTATTTAAAGCGACGCCGCCGAATAGCTTCTTTGAGCTTTTTGATTTGCTACGTGTCATCGGATTTACGGGCATCATTGTTACTATTATCGCTGCTGTTGCAGGTCTTATCTTCGGCTATATCACGGCACGTAGCATTACACGCCGCCTCCAACGTCTATCGGATGCGTCGGATAAGTGGAGTCGGGGAGATTTCTCGGCGGTTGCTGAGGATAACTCGACGGATGAACTGGGTCAAACGGCGCAGAGGCTCAATCGCATGGCGGAGCAGTTGCGGAATCTGCTTCAAGCGCGTCAGGAGTTGGCAACGCTGGAAGAGCGCAACCGACTTGCACGTGACCTGCATGATAGCGTTAAACAACAAATTTTCGCCGTTGGAATGCAGCTAGGGGCGACGAAGGTGCTGCTCAAACGCGACGCAGACGCGGCAGAGAAACGTCTGGATGAGGCGCAGAAACTAGTGAAGCAAGCTCAACAGGAATTGACATCACTCATCAAAGAGCTTCGTCCTGTCGCACTGGAAGGGAAAGGGCTGGTCGCGGCATTGCGTGAGTTAGCGACGCAATGGGCGCAGCAGACGGATATCGTTGCCAATGTGCGCGTCGAGGAGCCAGAAGGTTCGCAACCCGTACCGCTCACCGTCGAAGAGGCTCTCTATCGCGTCGCACAGGAAGCCCTGTCGAATATCGCACGGCATAGCAAAGCAACGCTCGTGCAAATGACGCTCACCATTGCGAATGAAGATGTGACACTCTTGATTGCGGATAATGGTCAGGGCTTTGATGCCTCGCAACAGGGACGTTCGGGGGCAATGGGTGTTGGTCTATTGTCGATGCGTGAGCGTATGAAGGCACTTGCAGGTGATGTTTCCGTTGAGAGTACACCTGGAAAAGGTACGACGGTTATAGCACGATGTAGACGACTGGGGATAGCAACAAATGATGCGAATACGAGTGAGTCGAAAGGGAGGGTGCTAATTTGAGCGACAACATTTCACTGCTGATTACCGATGACCACGCGATGGTACGGCAGGGGATACGTGCCTTCTTAGAGTTACAACCGGATTTGACAGTGCTTGACGAGGCTGATTCCGGTGAAGCGGCTGTACGTAAGGCGGCGGAGCTTGCCCCTGATGTGGTGTTGATGGATCTCGTGATGCCCGGAATTGGTGGTGTTGAGGCGACGCGACAGGTGAAGCAAGCCAGTCCCCATTCACAGGTTATTGTATTGACCTCGTATCACGAAGACGAATATATTTTTCCTGCATTGAGGGCTGGTGCTATCTCATATGTTCTCAAAGATGTCGGCCCCGACGAACTCGCTGAGGTGGTACGCAAAGCGGCGCGTGGCGAGTCGGTATTGCATCCACGTGTTGCGGCGCGTGTCGTGCAAGAGTTACGCGGCACACGTTCAGGGACGCCCAATCTCTTTAACGAATTGAGCGACCGCGAACTCGATGTGCTACGCCTCATCGCAGATGGTCGCTCCAATGCTGAAATAGCCAGCAAACTCATCATCAGCGAGAAAACGGTCAAGGGACACGTGAGCAATATTTTGAGCAAGCTACACATGATGGATCGCACGCAAGCGGCTGTGATGGCATGGCAGCAAGGATTGATGGCGAAACACGATGTGTAGTAGTCAACTAATAGTGACCGTTATCTGTAGTCTGGCGATTCATCGCAGACGAGTTTCCATGCCGTCGAGCCACGTCTGCGATGAATCGCCAGACTACAGATAACGGTCGAAAATGAAGGTAAAGGAATTGGCACTAACCTGGGAGAAAGCCAACACCATATCCATTATAGGATTTCCACATAGCCTTTTGTGCCATTCACACGAATGCGTTGTCCATCTTGTATTCGTCTGGTCGCATTTTCCACTCCGACAACGGCTGGTATGCCATATTCACGTGCGATGACTGCTCCATGCGTCATCAGTCCGCCAACTTCGGTGACGAGACCTTTTATGGAGACAAACAATGGTGTCCAGCCGGGGTCAGTAAAGGTGGTCACTAAGATATCTCCATCTTCCAGATAAGCATCTTCCATGTGTAAGATGACACGTGCGCGTCCCTCTATCACGCCAGCAGAAACAGCTAGACCTACGAGGGCGTCGGCTGGCAGATGTTCCCGTTTGTACCTGCCAGTAATGATTTCACCATCAGACGTGATAACACGCGGCGGAGTGAGTTTTTCATAGAAGCTATACTCCTCTTTTCGTTTGTTGATGAGCGAGTAATCCAGGGTATGTGTGCGTACCACTTCGCGCAGTTCTTGAAACGTGAGATAGTAGCTATCTTCTTTTTCATGAAGCACGTTGGCCTGTACAAGGTGTTCGACTTCTTTCATTAGAGCCTGCTTATACACGAAGTAGCGGCTCATAATGCCATATTTCGGATATTCACGATACCCGATGTAGTTCCGCATCAGGCTGATTCTTCGTTTTGTCTCTTCGGCCTTTTGTGTACCATCCGGTAATTGCTTCAAGCGATCTAAAAGCTCTTGTTCTTTTTCCAAAGCTTCCTGTCGCCCTTGCTCAAATTCCTGCTTGCCAGCACCAGGTTCAAAGTTTTTGATGTTACTGAGAATCATGGGAACAAGTATCGTCGGGTTCTCGCTCCAGCGAGTTCTCGTAATATCGATTTCTCCGACACATCGCATTCCGTATGTGTTC
>DAIQNC010000489.1:0-3703 GCA_036788655.1 Ktedonobacteraceae bacterium | reverse complement strand
ATCCGGTATTTCGTGGATTGCTACTCATGCCGTTAATCTGAACAAGGCGGTTGTTGTGTATTCGCGTGTCGAGGAACATAAAGTAGGAGATGTGTTGGCGTTTCTATAGCCATATCCTCTATTTCCTTGACAACACTCATCGTCATCAGTACACTTGTAACTAATGTTGCACTTTGTCATGTGAAAACGATGTATACAGTCATTGTAGAAGGAGTGCGTGTTGAAAAAACTCGCCATTGTATTGCTTGCCCTTACTGTTGTCTCCCTCATTGCTGTGGGAACAATCACTCACACGTTTGCTCGCGGCGTGTCGGCTCCAAGTTATCGTCTTACTCGTGCCTGCTCGTCTACGACAGATCAGGTACATTGCCTCTCATTAGTGAAAATCAAGAATGGCGTGTCTGCCAATGTGAGTACGCCATCTGGCTACAATCCAGTCGATCTACAGGGAGCCTACAATCTACCTTCGGCAACGGCTGGAAGCGGTCAGACCGTAGCGATTGTCGATGCCTACAACGACCCCAATGCTGAGGCGGACATGAACTTCTATCGCTCCTATTTCAACATTCCCGCCTGCACGACCGCAAATAAATGTTTCAAAAAGGTCAATCAGAGCGGTGGCACAAAGTATCCTAAAAGCGATGGCGGCTGGTCGCAGGAAATTTCACTTGATCTGGATATGGTCAGTGCCATTTGCCCCAACTGTCACATTCTGCTCGTCGAAGCCAGCTCACCCACCTTTGCAAATCTTGGCAAGGCTGTCAACATGGCGGTCAAACTCGGCGCAACCGAGGTAAGCAACAGCTATGGCGGTAGCGAGTCGAGCAGCGAGACCACGTATGCCTCATACTACAAACATCCCGGCGTCGTTATCACTGCAAGTGCCGGTGATAGCGGCTATGGCGCACAGGTTCCTGCCGCATATAACACCGTGACTGCCGTTGGTGGCACATCGCTCACCTATAGCAATGGCGTGTACAGCGAAACCGCATGGAGTGGAACGGGGAGTGGTTGCTCTGCGTACATCAGCAAACCGGCATGGCAGCACGACACGAGTTGTAAACATCGCACCATCGCTGATGTCTCCGCCGTTGCCGACCCCAACACCGGCGTCTCGGTCTATGACAGCTATGCCTATCAGGGTCTCAAAGGCTGGCTCGTCTTCGGTGGCACAAGCGTCGCCTCGCCGATTATTGCCAGTGTCTACGCCCTTGCCGGAAATGCAAAGAGTGTTACCTACGGCTCCTATCCCTACACTCATAGCACGAGCTTGAATGATGTCACCTCTGGCTCAAACGGAAGTTGTGGCACCAGCTATCTCTGCAATGCCAAAGTTGGCTATGATGGTCCAACGGGACTCGGCACACCAAATGGCGTGAATGGGTTCTAGGCCAACCTCAACTATCTGTCATATCGTAAAAAGAGAAGTACGAAGTAATCAGCATAATTACTTCGTACTCTTCTTTGCCCGGATACAATTGATATAAAGTCTAGTGTTCAGGGTAAAGATGCTGTAAGATCTGCTCAACAGTTTCTTGCGGTGTCTGCTCAGACGTATCAATCCACAGGCCAATGCCAGCCATCGTTGTGCGAAGTTCGTGGTCAAGATACTCTGCCCAGGCAGTGCCTTGAGGTGACTTCGCACGATGCTTATCTCGCTGCTGTGCTACAACATTCACATGTGGTGCAAGAACCACCAGAGAAAATGGAATGCCATGTAACTCCTCTTGCAGGTGCTGCCAGCGGTCTCCCAGGATGATGTCATCGAGTACAACGGTGAAACCAGCCTCGAAGAACGATTTCCCAAGTAGACACATATTTTTGAGACGTAGCCTGAGTTGCCGCTCGACTTCTCCCTGTGGATTGTCTGGACTGTTCTGGCTTACCCATGCTCCACCTGAGACGATCATATGTTGTAACACGTCGGCTTCTATATGGACACCTCGCGGAAAACGCTGCGCGAGCAAACGGGCAATGGTTGATTTTCCGGCAGCCATAATGCCCGTTATCACGATGAGAGATGGTTGCTGCTTATCCAGAGAACGCAACTCTTTACCGTTCATTTTCTACAATCCGAGTTTCTGATGCCCGCTCAGAGGATTTCAACGTGAACATCGCTATCAACGTAATCCCTAATCCTATCACGACGCCTATTGCGAACGAGATTTGCGGCGTTATCCATTGCGCCACGAATGCCTGGGTCAGGGGGCCAAGCAGCATTCCGAGCGAAATTGCCGAGCCGCGTACTCCCATTACCTGCGAACGGTTCTGCTCGTTGGTAGCATTGAGATAGATGGCTCCCAGTGCTGGCAACAACAATGCATCTCCCATGCCCGTGACCAGCGATGCTGCAATCAACAACGAATACTGATGCAGGAACAGCATTGCTACGTTCAACGTCGGGAAGAGCAGACCGCCGATAATGACCAGGGGCTTCTTCGGCAAGGTATCGCTAAGACGCCCCAGGAAGAGCGGAAAAACTGCGAGTGCCAGACCATACATGCTAATGATGACACCATATTGTGCTGCGTTATAGTGAAGCACCTGCTCGAAGAAAAATGGATATTGTGGCAGGACGAACGGATACGTGAAGGTCAGGCCGAGGTCGATAATAATGAGCGGCGCAAAGAGCAAGAGTATACTCAGTATGCTTAATTCGCCATTGCTTCGATGCCGAGCTACCCCTTTTTCTCGACGACTGCTGATTCTTGCCCGCAACTGTGCCTCTTTGGAGAGCGTTTCGGGCAACATGAAGAATGCGAGCAATGTTGCAATCAGCGCAATGCCAGACGTGAGAAAAAATGGCGTCATGAAGCCCCATGCCTGATAGAGAAAGCCACCAATGCCGGGGCCAAGCGCAATACCTGCGCCCTGCGCCGTCGTCAGCATCCCTATCCAACGTCCCTGTTTATTGACAGGAACGCTATCGCCCACCATTGCCATCGAAGCCGGAAGCAGACCTGACACCAGTACGCCCTCGACGAAGCGCACCAGGATGAACAAAAATGGCACATTCACCAGAGCCAGCACCAGATTTGTCAGCACGAAACCACCCAGTGAAAGGAATATAATGGGTTTACGCCCAATACGACCTGCCAGCGTTCCCATCGGTGTGCTGAAAAGGAACATACCCAGACCGAATGCACCTTCCATCAACGCCAGCGTTCCTGCTCCTAAGCCAAGAGCTTGTAGACGTTGCGGATAAATAGGGATGATGATGCCAAATCCTGCCATGAGCAAAGCCATACATCCCGAAAGGAACAACAACGCCCGTGTGATGCGCTTCGATTGCATCGTTGATGGAATGGGGGTGGTCAGCATGGTATTAGCTAACGTATCTTCGGTTGCTATGGTTATCGTTTCCCGTTCGAGTGGCATTGTCTGCATATATCCTATCCTTCGTTTTGTGCCTCATGTGGCAGGCACATAAGTAGTAAACGCTACGTAACTCAGGAATATTCCCATTTCTCTCTGTCTATATATTCTTTTTGTGAGGGGTGGATGTGGTCATCGTTTTCCTTGACACGCCTTTGCCTATCCCCTATGATAGGAGACGAATTGTATATTCATAAAAGCAGTGTTCATAAAAGCAGTGTTAAACCCTTCCTTTATAAATTGCACTCGAAAAGGACGAGGGCAGGAGTTAATCAGCATGTCAAAAGAGTATGTCGGGCATTTACCGACACACGATCCGCTTTACCAC
>DAIQNC010000488.1:0-3709 GCA_036788655.1 Ktedonobacteraceae bacterium | reverse complement strand
ATGCTGACATGTACGGGCATAATTCATTACACCCCGTAACCCATTCACCAACGTTCATCATCATTTACTCACGTTCATCACCATACCCCTTGCTCCCATTCTCTCACGTTCCCACCAACGCTCCCATGTACGGGTATAATTCATTGAGGCCCGGTCATTAAAAGATTGGCTCGTCGAGCCATGTCCCGTGAAAGAGCGATTCTTACCGACCTCAGCAATATAGAAGTCCCATCTAGCTGGTTGGCCTTCTGGCTTGCTGTCAGCCCTCGGTTTTTAATGACCGGGCCTCAATTCATTACACCCCGTCACCCATCCACTAACGTCCATTTTTACATTGTTAATTTCCATAATCAGGAGCATCACATATTATGAATTCATCATCGTGGTTCGACAATCAGCCCGTAATTGGTAAGCTATCCCCGGAACAGGCGGCGGCGAAGTTGCGCGAGGTGGGCGAGGATGAGGCGGCGAGCCGTTTGGAGTCGATGGGGACGGGTCTGGAGAGTACGGGGCAGCAACAGTTTCGGGGTGAGAGTAGTCGCAGGGTGTGGTGGCCTTTTCAGGATAAGCCCTGGCAGTATACGGCGCATACGTTTGGCTATCTCGCGCCCAATGTATCGAATAGCGACCCGATGCCGATACGCCATATCGAGAGTATTGCGGCGCATCCCGATTTGCGCGGCAAGCGTATCAAGCTGACGCTCAATCGCTTGCGTATCGCGGGCTATCCCGGCAGTGGCATCCATCGTGTGCTGCTGCATTTCTATGTGCAGCATCAGGGAACGGGCAAGGCCGAGCCGCTACACTTTAACGCGACCTATCGTGTGCATGAGGGCGAGTCGGCTGGTGTGCAGGGCTATCCTGTATTCACGGGTCTCAATGTGGGGTACGAGGGTTTGTCGCTCAAGTGCCGCACCATCAATGTACGCAACGATGCGGACGAGGCATTTCTGAGCTTCCTGGAGTCCGACACCTTCAAGACAGGTCTGCATCTCGTGAAAACGGCTCAACCCGTGCTTGCGCCCTTCTCGGAGATGGCTTTGGCACTTGCTAAAAATATTGGTAAACGTAACCGCAACGTTGCCGTGCAGGACTTCGATCTCGGCCTCGATTTCAGCACCACGCCGCTACAGGGGAAATTAGCCGAGGGGGCTTATATAGCCGTACAAATACCCGAAAGCTTCAAGTCAATATGGGATTGGGACGAATGGGTGTATTTACCCACGAAGGGGATTATTGTCAAGCACGACGATCAGCAGGAGTTGATTCCATATAATTATCTGGTGTTTGGGGTGAGTAGGTATGAGGAGCATTGATATAGTCTTGTTTCGTACTCATCATAATGTTATGATAAGAGCAACTATTTACCAGCAAGCGGCCACCAGTGCTACCTATCGGCATCTATCTCATCGTATTCATCACTCAATTCAAGAGCATGGGTAGGCCGTTTTCCGCAGAGAAGGAGTCTTTTATGGCTGTGCCAACCGCAGCAGCACGCGGCTCAGGCGCGACATCACGCTTCGTGATATGGCTTCGCAAGCTCGGCAACTCGTTTGGGCGTCCACTGTTCGCCATCCTGCTCGCGGTTATCGCGGGCAGCATCGTGATGTTCGTCACGACACCTGGCGCGTTCTCAGACAAATTCACGACGGTGATAACCGCGTATCAAGACCTCTACAACGGCTCATTCGGCAACTGGCAGGCCATCGCCGCGACACTAACTCGTGTCGGGCCACTCGTCTTGACGGGTCTCTCAGTATCTATTGCCTTCCGCGCTGGCCTTTTCAACATAGGAGCAGAGGGGCAGTTAGCAATGGGTGCGATGGTGGCTGGTGTGCTTGCCTACACGCTTCCGGGTCTCCCCGGCTGGATACTCATACCGCTCATGATTATCGCCAGTGCTACCGTCGGTGCTATCTGGGGCGGTATCGTTGGCATCCTCAAGGCGTGGCGTGGAGCGCACGAAGTCGTCACCACCATCATGCTCAACTGGATAGCCTTCTACTTTACCGACTATTTGATTCTAGGACCGTTCAAAGACCCCAAACAGGCCGATGTGACGCCCATCCTGCCGCCCAATGCCACACTACCAACTATCGCTGTCTTTTATAATCAGACACTGGGAACATTTCTGCCGAAAATTGCTGACCCGGCGGCCTATCTGGTCGATGTCAGTTTCTTTTTCTGCCTCATCGCCCTCGTCGTCTACTGGTTCATCACCCGACGCACCACTTTTGGCTACGAGGTGCGTGTCATCGGGCAAAATCCGAAAGCGGCACGTTATGCTGGTATTCCCATCAAGCGCAACATTTTCCTGGTAATGGCACTCGCAGGAGCATTCTCCGGCCTTGCAGGTGCGTTTCACTTTATGGGGCAGTCGCCGCAGCACCTTATCGCTGCACAGTTCAGCATCGACTCAACGGGCTTCGACGCTATTGGTGTCTCGTTACTTGGGCGTACTACGTCTATCGGCGTCTTTCTGGCCTCGCTGCTCTTCGGTGCGCTCCGTCAGGGTGGAACGCTGATGCAACTCGACGCCAATGTTCCTGCCGACCTTGTATACATCGTACAGGCAATCGTGCTGTTCAGTATCGCGGCTGAGTTCCTGCCAGTCATACAACGCAACCTGCCACGCTGGATGCTATTGCGCCGTCCTGCTCTCGCCACCAACGTCATCGGTTCATCGAACGCTGAGGCTCCTCTGGTCGAGAATTTGCCTGATGATAGCACGAATGGTATGAACGGCATAGATAGCGATACAAAGGCGCAACGCGGCAACATTGCCGTCATCGAACGTACAGAACACGGAGAAGATAATACTTCTATGAACAATAACAGGCAACGCGAAGCAGACATATTGCCTGATGTACCACATAAGGAAGGGGAATAACAACAATGTTCTGGTCTAATTTGCTCTTCCCTTTCACCACATCAGACCTGTGGGCTGCGACACTACAATTTTCCGCGCTACTGCTGCTTCCAGCTCTCGGTGGCGTCATCTCGGAGCGGAGCGGCGTCGTCAATATCGCAATGGAAGGCATGACGCTCACAGGGGCGTATGCTGGCATTATGGTTGGTCTCTGGACACATAGCCTCATTCTGGGGATTATCGGCGCAATGATCGCTGGTGGCTTGATGGCTCTGATTCACGCCATCGTCTCCATCAACTTCAAGGCCGACCAGGTTATAAGCGGCATCGCCATCAATATCGCCGCTCTTGGCCTGACTGATTATCTGCTTGGTGTGCAGACAAATGGGGGCGTACCTTCGCTGTCTGGTAATCTGGCCTATCTGCGCCTACCATACATCAATCTTGGGCCGCTCTCGAACATTCCGTTTATCGGCCCCGTCTTCTTTCGCCAAAACATCATTTTCTATGTTGCCATTCTCATCCTGATCGGCATCCAGTTCCTGCTCTTCCGCACCAACATTGGCCTGCGAATACGAGCCGTTGGAGAACATCCACAGGCCGCCGATACCGCCGGAGTGAATGTGCGCCTCGTGCGCTACCTCTGTGTAATTGGAAGTGGTATTCTCTCAGGTATCGCAGGTGCGTTCCTTTCAATGGGCATCGCAGGTATCTTCAACAACGACATGACATCGGGTCTGGGCTTTATCGCGCTGGCAGCAGTGGTTTTCGGCAAATACAACCCGTATGGCACAGCAATAGCCTGCCTCATCTTCGGACTCGGCGAAGCACTCGCGCCAC
>DAIQNC010000487.1:0-3709 GCA_036788655.1 Ktedonobacteraceae bacterium | reverse complement strand
AGAATGTACGGGTATAATTCATTACACCCTGTACCCAACTATCAATGTTTAGATTATTCGTCACTATTCATCATATTACCTTTACGATATCTTATGCGGTTCCTACCGCTACGCCATCGGTGCGCTGCAATGCAAGGCGTGGCTTTGTCACGATGTACATGCCTTCGATGGCGGTTTCTGGCGAAATCGAGGCACGCCAGAAGACGCGATGATATGCCTGTTGCGCGATACTTGCGCGTTCCTGCTCCGGCATCTGGAGTGCTACTGCTTCAAGGTCACGCACCGATCCGGCGTGTTCGGAGTCCTTCAAGTCTTCCATGCCAGAGACAACGAAGAGAAAGGCTTCATTGAGAGCATTGCTATCATCGTAGTCATGGTGCGTCAATTGCTGCGCCTCCCAGAAGTAGGTTGGTTCGCCGTTGTACTGCTGGTAGAGTGCCGAGACAATGACCATGAGGCGCAGGTAGGCGTGCCGATAGCTCTGGTCGAAAAAGAGCATTGCCTCTTCCTCATCGCATTCACCGCGCAGACTGCTCGCCACACTTGCCGCCGCCAGCATTGCGCTGTGCGTCGCAAGGTGAACGCCCGTCGAGAGCAAGGGGTCAATGAAGCAAGCTGCATCACCGATGAGGTAGTAACCCGGCCCCGTGAGCCTGTCCGCCATGTAGGAGTAGTCCTGCTCCGCCTTGATTTCGGTCACGCACTCCGCGCCCTTCAACAGACCCGATACGAGTTCGCAGTTGTCGATGCACGACTGGTATATCTGCTCAACGGTGTCTCCCTGCTGCCGACGCTCTTTGAAGCGTGTCTTGTGCATGACAACGCCAACACTGGTGGTTCCGTTATGCAATGGAATAGACCACACCCATCCATCGGGGATGGCTCCAACTGAGATAGACCCTTCTGGCACACCTTGTTGCCGTGCCGCACCCTTCCAGTAGCCCCAGATGCCCACATTCTGGAAGGCATTGTGGTAGTGTCGTCCGTTGAGATAGCGCATCGCCAACAGGCCAGCACGACCTGATGCGTCGATGACATACTCGAAGGAAATATCCCCGCTCTGCTCCGCATTCTCTTCATGCGGCTCATCGCTCTTGACACGCACCCAACTCGCACTATGTGGGCGTTCGCCATCGAAGTCGATAGACTTGACCTCGATACCCTCGTAGACCTTGACGCCAACACTCTTCGCGTGTTCGAGTAGAATATGGTCGAACTCAGAGCGCACGACCTGGAAGCTGTAGGGATGTCGCAGTTTCGTGAAATCGAGCGTCCAGGCGTCCTTGCCCCAGTCGAAAAAGCCGCCTTCCTTGCGTTGAAAGCCGTGCGCCTCGATCTTTGCACGCGCCCCGATAGTGTCCAGTATCTCCAGACAAGACGGAAGCAACGACTCACCGACATGGTAGCGTGGGAAGACCGCCTTTTCAATCAATGTGACATCAAACCCCTCACGTGCCAGTAACGACGCGGCGGTAGACCCACCTGGGCCACCACCAATGATAAGGACTTGCGTGGACTGCTGCATCTCTACTGCCTTTCACAATGTATTCAAACATAGTAATTGCGGTGAAAACATCCGCACACCGCATAGAGTTCCACTCCATGTGTGGCCCTAGCCGGGCAAGAGACCAGTTATTTCTGTGCTAGTCTCGAAAAAGATGAGAGCGTTTATGCTCTCATTTGTCGCGTTTCCGCAGACACTTAACCATTCCGCATCGTGGATTGCGGCTGTGGAGTCAGCCGACTTCTACAGCGTTCGCTACACGCCGATGTATGAACAACGCATACATTCGCACATGTTTCACATGTTGTTCACAACAATTAATCTCTCTGGTACTGGGCACAACCATTCGTGTGTCGCCATACTCAACAGTAGATAATTCAAGTATGCGCTACCTTGTTGAGCATGTCAAGATGTAGTTGTAGCATTTGATGATGTTTATATATCATCATTTTCTACTATGTAGACGCCTCGGCACTGCGTTTTTCGCACCCTGATGTGCATGAAGCAACGAATTTATGGGCGCGACCCTAAAAACTCTTCGATTATCGGATTAACGACTGCCGATTGTGCGTACATAAAGAAACGCTCGCCCCCGTTCACAATGCGATATGAGGCCAGATTGGGCAGGTGGTCAGCAAGCCAGCGCGTCTTCGCTTCGGGCGTCAACACGTCATCGTAGCGATTGATGACAAGCACAGGCATGGTGAGCGGAGCCAATCGCTCATAAAAATTGACGTTGTGAATGACGGGCAATACCGAGAATTTGTAGACCGAAGGCCACTGGCTAATCTTGCAAAATTGTTGCTCAATCAGGCGACGTGGCACGGCAGGGAGCGTGTGGTTATCCGCACTACGTGCCGTTGCATAGTTCGTGACCATACGGCTCAAAAATGGCGTCGGCAATATATGCTCGACAGGCAGGCGGATGAAAAGTTCGTGTAGTATCCAGATAAACGGATGCGGCGCAATGACGTAATCCGGTCCCTGTACAAGCAGCGTGAGCGAACGACAACGCTGCGGATAGTGTATGGCAAACTCAATCAGCACAATCGCCGCGTCACCGTGCGCGATGAAATCTGCTCGCTCAATATTGAGCGTATCGAGAACGGAGCGCAACTCCTCGGCGCGTTCCACCGCGTTCACGGGTTGAGTACGCGCCTCGTGTCGTCGATAAAATATCACGCGGTGCGTCTTGCTCAAATCCTGCACCTGCCGACTATACACAAAATCCAGATGTTCGAGGATGGGGACACATACAACCGGCTCGCCCTGCCCCACGTCGATAATCGGCAAGTCATATTTGCCCACCTTCCGACGTTGCCATCGTGCATCCAAATAGTCGATATCGGCCTGAAATGTAGCATCATCTATCCAACCAGGGGAAGATGTCGAGATATCCATGTAGCTTTCTCCGTATTATAATGTAGGGGAATGAGTTCCGCTTCTCAAACGTCTTTCTTATAGGGAATGCGATAGCATTGTATCATGCAAGGCGGGGTGTAATGAATTAGACCCGTACATTTCGATGAACGTTGTGGAGTGGGCAAGGGTGTAATGAATTAGACCCGTACATTGCAGCGTTGGTGGAACATTGGAGAATGGGAACGATAGCTTCTCTGAAATCGTGAGAGTGTGCTGAGATGTACGGGTCTAATTCATTACACTCTGGTAGCCACACGACAACGTCCATCGCAATGCACCAGTGTTCATACGTGAAGGTTCCTACCCATTCGAGAGAGTTTGCATATGGCAACAACATCCATATATTGCCCGTCATGCGGCGCACAGAATACCATAGATGCCGACACTTGTTTCGCCTGTCAGCATCCGTTGCACGAACCTGTTCACGAAACGCTCTTGCATAACCGTTATCGATTGCTCGACCAGTTAGGAAGCGGCGGTTTCGGAGCCGTACATCGTGCCGAGGATGCACACGAGCAGGGCAAGCTTGTTGCCATCAAACAAATCAATCTCGCGGGTCTGACTCCTCAACAGGTCATCGAGGCCACCGATGGATTCAACCGTGAAGTCTCTTTGCTCTCGACATTGAGCCATCCTCACTTGCCCCATATCTACGAACATTTCACCGATCCCGACCACTGGTATCTCGTCATGGACTTTCTCGAAGGCGAGACCCTCGAAGCCTATCTCGACAAAACCTATATGAAACGCGGTGCATTGACCCCATTACCGTTGAATGAAGTT
>DAIQNC010000486.1:427-3716 GCA_036788655.1 Ktedonobacteraceae bacterium | reverse complement strand
ATTCGGCAAGGGCCGCCCAGTCTGAAATAGCTGAGCTTATTTATCCGGCATTCTGTAGGGACCGATTTATCACGTCCGTCTGCCCTAACCACAATTGCTCGCACGGACGTGATAAATCGGTCCCTACAGAATGCCGGATAATTCGTTAATCCAGGTTTATGCGCCCATGATATTATAGCCAGCATCAACGAACATGATTTCGCCTGTGATAGCTCGCGCTCCATTGCTACAGAGGAAGAGCGCGACATCACCGACCTCGCTCTGCTCTATATTGCGGCGCAGTGGGGCAGCATGGCTCATCTGCTCGCGGAAACTAGTGAAGCCGGAGACGCCACGTGCCGCAAGCGTGTTGAGCGGCCCCGCGGAGATAGCGTTGACGCGGATATTGAACTCCCCGAGCTCGAAGGCGAGGTAGCGTACACTGCATTCGAGGGCCGCTTTTGCTACTGCCATGACATTGTACTTGGGCATGACGCGCTCACTTGCCATGTAAG
This sequence comes from Ktedonobacteraceae bacterium, assembly GCA_036788655.1. Classification (GTDB taxonomy): domain Bacteria; phylum Chloroflexota; class Ktedonobacteria; order Ktedonobacterales; family Ktedonobacteraceae; genus JBBQVS01. The sequence continues at coordinate 3,222 of DAIQNC010000486.1, read as the reverse complement.
TCAGCGTGACGATGCTACCGCCTTTCGCTTGCATCAACGGCTTCGCACGTTTTGCCATCGCCACCAGTGAGTATGCGCTGATATCGAGAGCGGTATGGAATCCTGCGCGTGTAGTGTCTACGAATGGATTCTCCAGTTCCTGTGGCGGCGCAAAGGCCACACAGTGAATCAGGATATCGAGTTCACCGCCGAAAATGGACGATGCTTGCTCGAATGCAGTGTCAAGCTGGTCGTCCTGTTGCACATCGCAGGGAACAACCTGTGTCCCCGGAATCTTCGCAGCCAGATCGCGTACATACTTCTCCATGCGATCCTGATAGGCCAGCACAAGCTGCGCCCCCTCGGCGGCAAGTGCCTGAGCAATGGCCCATGCGATAGAGCGATGGTTGGCGACACCGAAAATAAGTGCTTTTTTTCCCTCTAATTGAGGCATATGTGATTTCCTTTCTCCATTTAGACATTTCGTAGAACCCCGATTTATCGGTGGTTCGTCCCTAACCGTGAACCCACCGATAAATCGGGGTTCTACGAAGGAACCGATTTATCCTGGAATTGATAACTACCGTTCAATTGGATAGCGGCGGTTGACCCAGCCATTCATGCCATTGGCAAGATTGTGTACTTTGTGAAGGCCGGTGAGCAAGGCAATTTCTGAGGCCATTGCGCTACGTTGACCAGAGGCACAGACGAAGATGACATCCTCGTCTGCTGGCAGGTTCAAATCTTGAAGAGCCTTGCCGAAGCTGTAAATACCATCAATGGTCACAAGTTCTGCTTGCTCGATGTGTCCACGATTCCACTCATCGGGACGCCGCACGTCGATAACATGTGCGCCCGCATCTATCATGCGCTTCGCCTCATCGGTTCCGATGGTTGTGTATGGCGTTGTTTCCTCTTCGTCCTGGTAGGCCACGATTTTTTTACTCCTTATTCGCCTCTGCGTTGTTGTTATATTGTTCCAGCCAGACGTTGCCAAGCATGGTTGGTGCGATGACGTATTCATCACCGACATAGGACATAGTGATATAGCCCTGGTCTTCCATGTCGCGGAAATCCTCGGTGACGAGATGATAGTTCCGCAGCATTGCTGCTATGTCGCTCTCCGGCAATTGTTTCCATGCCTGCAACAAGGTGAGAATAGCGGCAAACTTAGGGCTACTATCTTGAACCGCTCGCATAGCTTCAACCACTCCTCTACTGTATGTAGTGGCATTATTCTATAACGCCCTTGCTTATCTAACGCCCTGCTGACATTATATGCACCTTCCTTTAAGGAACGCAACGTATTCGTAATACCGTGATTTATTCCTTTCATGTATCCATTTATATACACAAAAGGAATACGCCGACAATGAATTGTCGCACTACATATGGTACTTTGCACAATCATTACATATCTATGTTTCACGTGAAACGTTATTATTTACAACCTCGGATGAGTGTGCTATAACGGATGAGAAGGCTATAGAGAAGGAGTCGATGCATATATGACACAAGAAGGCGACGAGGCAGCTTTCAATATATCTGAAACAGTGAAGACGATACAGGCTAGCACGGTGATTCGCAATATCGGGCAACTAGTGACGGTCGCGGAACGCCCTATTCCAGGAGCAACCGGCTCACTACAGATACTTGACCATGCGGCACTCGCCGTACATGAGGGGCGTATTGTATGGATTGGAGCCGATGCCGATACCGGAACGCTCTTTCAGCAAGATGCACAATCGGAAGCGGATGGTATCACATTGATAGATGCTCAAGGCGCAATCATAACGCCTGGTTTTGTAGATTCGCATACGCACCTCGTCTTCGCAGGAGACCGCTCCGAAGAGTTTCATCTACGGCGTGCAGGTATGGGGTATGGAGAGCTATTGGCACAGGGGCGCGGCATCCTGACGACGATGCAAGCAACACGTACATCTGATGCGGAGACGTTAACATCCTTCGCAACTGACCACCTTGACACTATGCGCGTACATGGCACGACGACGGTTGAGGTCAAGACGGGCTATGGTCTGAACTTGGAGGCAGAAGAGACATGTCTTCGTATTATTCACGAACTGAATGCACGTGAACAAGACCCTGTAATGATAGCGACTCGTCATGACACTATGCGCGTGATTCCGACGTTTCTAGGAGCGCATAGTGTGCCGCCAGAGTATCGAGAGAGGCGCGATGAGTATGTGGAACTGGTACTCAACGAGATGTTGCCACGTTTTGTGAGCCTTGCGCGTTTCTGTGATGTCTTCTGCGAGCGCGAAGCCTTTACGCTAGAAGAAAGTCGGCGCATTCTGACACGTGCCAAAGAACTTGGCTATCTACTCAAACTCCACGCTGACCAGTTGAGTGCATCGGGTGGCGCGAGATTAGCAGCAGAACTGGGTGCAACCTCTGCCGACCATCTTGATTATGCGACGGATGCAGACCTGGATGCGATGCGTGAAGCTGGCGTTGTGGCTACGCTGCTTCCCGGTTGCTCCTACACGCTCCGTATTCCCTATCCATCTGCACGTCGCTATCTTGATAGAGGACTTACTGTCGCGCTGGCAACTGACTTCAACCCCGGCACATCCTATTGTGAGAATATGCAAATGATCCTGGGGCTGGCGATGTCCGCAATGGGTATGTCACTGGAAGAGGCTCTTACAGGAGCTACGCTCAACGGTGCAAAGGCACTGGCAATGCAGAACGAAGTTGGCAGTATCGAGGTTGGCAAACGTTGTGAATTAGCGGTATGGAATGTGCAAGATTATCACGAAATCGGCTATCACTCTGGCACTAATCTTGTTCAATCG
>DAIQNC010000486.1:0-375 GCA_036788655.1 Ktedonobacteraceae bacterium | reverse complement strand
TTTCACGTGAAACATTCGTATTTTTTAGAATCCGTCATCATTTTTCTCATTATAAAATGTTTCACGTGAAACATTGAGGAAGTCATGGAACATCTACAACCGAATGTAGCGCGAAATAATCAGTTCGTCGTTGACCTGCTCACAACATTGCGGAATGATAAGTACAGCCTCACAGCATGGCAATGCTTTCTTGGACGTTCGTGGCGGATGTCGTGCGAAACGGCGCATACTTATCCATTGCTTAAACGCTCATGGTTGCGCGTTACGGTGCTGATGGGCGTTTTGACGTTCGGCCTGTGTATTCTCACCTTCAAATATGAAGGTTTAGCAACGGTGCTTCGATTATTTCCAGGCTTGCTATTTTGTGTGGTATGG
>DAIQNC010000485.1:1741-3722 GCA_036788655.1 Ktedonobacteraceae bacterium | reverse complement strand
CCGTTTTTTGCAGGAAGTCGGGTAACTGCTCTGAGGGCCAGTGCGAGGGGAACATATAACCTGCCCCACTTGGGCCAGCGATGAATTCATCGTTGGAACTCGCTGAATGCTGGTAATAATCTGCAAGTGTCGGTGTAAGTTGGCGTAGTGCAGGAGCAATCGTCCAGCCTATGGGAATTTCTCCGCGTATGCTATCGCGCCATATATCCTTCATATGATGCTGGCAATACTGGAGATTGTCTCCATCGCTGAAAGTAAACGAGACATACACCTTCTCATCTTCTGGAACAGCCGTGTTGATAGCATGAACTGACTGTTGAGAGGGCGTATCTGAAAGTGGTTGCACTGCTGACCATACTTCGAGATTGGTGAAATTATCGGTTGCAAGTACCGGAATGGCCGCTTTCGAGGTCAAAGCTACCCCGCTACTTTCGTCAAGAAACCAACCGAGGTGTGTTGTGCCTACCGGAAATGTTGCCAGTATCTCGTTCATCAGGTGACGCTCTGAGGTCAAATTATCATTGAAGTCAGGCAGATAGTCGCGTGAATCGAGAAAATAGATAAAGGCGCGAGTGGCGACGAGAAATGGGCGCAGATTCATGTTTTTAGGATCGAGACCTGCGACGAGCCGCGATGAACAATTTGCTCGCAGATTATGTAACGCCCAGTCGTATGCCTGCGCTCTGCTCTGCCAGCCATAGGTTCGTAAGTCTGTAAGTACAGGAAATGCGTGGATTGTTGCAATAATTGAAGCCTGCTGTGGCGAAACAACAATGCTGCCTTGCAGTGCTGCTATCATCGTGGCAATGTTGATCGAGTCAGTCAGTTTGGGATCATAGATGACCATGCCCTGTATGATATCTTTGTACTGCTGTAGCAATGCAGCAAGTGCCGCATTTCCTTTCGCCGCTGAAACAGTTTGAGGAATGTGCATGAACACTTCGTTGCGCCAGAATTCTTCGTCGCCCCCCATAACCAGATATACTTGTGGCTGAGGACGATTGACTAAGCCCACAAGAGTAGTAATCGTCAACTGCGTATCGGGAGATGCTCCGAAAATATCATACACATCGAGGTGGGTGGGTGTTTGAAATGCTGGTAGCATACGATTATTCGACCAGCCAAGACCTATAATCTCTGCATTGTTGGTATCGTATATCTCTTTCATTCTGCCCCCTTTAAGAGAGTGTAGCCGATGTGTTTCTTTATTATACCTCTTGAGTATAGAGAAGCGTTTGCTGAATAGTATCGAAGTTATGATATCTCAACCGTAATATCCTCTTCGTTTCTGTTTTGCAATGTATTTCTCAACCTTTCTACACCAGAAAATGATAATCTTAGTGCATCAGTTTGTAAATATTTTCGATTGAAACGATAAGTGTTATTGCTAAACATGAACTACCTGAAAAATCAAGAGATTGACATATTTTGTTCTGGTAAAATGAAAAAGCTGTGCAGGAGAAGGATATGAGTGACGAGCAGGAAAAGCAAGAGATAACGATTCCACAGATGGTAGAGCAAGTACGCGCTGGCAAACTCTCGCGCCGCCATTTCATTGCTATTGCGACAGGAATAGGGGTAACGGCGGTTGGAGCAGGGGTTATTGCAACTGTTGCAGAGTCACATGCGTTTCGCACGAAAGCCACACATGTAACGAATGCTGATGAGCATGTAACGCATAATATGCACTTGCATGACCAGCACCTTGCGAAACAGGCGTCCGGTAATCCACAAAGTATGAGAAACGAGTATGCGCCGAATGCGGTAGTCGAAGACAGCATGTACGAAGGCTCGTTCATTGGACATGAGGCGATTATGGCTCGTAAGGGACAGGGCATGGCCTCTATTCGCGACTTGAAACTTGAGGTACTCAACCGCAAAGGAAACGGCTCACAGGTCATCGCGGAATGGGTTGCCACTGGTACGCATTCGGGCGACTTCCCCGGCCTACCTGCCACGGGACGCCAATTCTCCATTCGTG
>DAIQNC010000485.1:0-1677 GCA_036788655.1 Ktedonobacteraceae bacterium | reverse complement strand
AACTGAGCATGTAAGTATCATGATGTAGGGGCGTTATTCTATAACGCCCTGCAATGCTTGACCTCGCCTGCTAACTAGAGTATCCTACACTACAGAGATGCAGCAGGGAACATGTGCCAACATTCCCTTGCTAATACTGCAAACTTTTGTCTTCTGCAATGCTTATTCACAGAGTTGTGAAGCCAGAAAGGACTTTCGGGCATGACCGAGAAGATATTTGCTCCTGAACTGTTCCGACCTACCGTCAATTTTCCAGAAGCTCCCTACGACTCTCTTGTACGTGCCTCTGCCGAGCGTGTACCGGAGAAACCGGCTATCGTGTATCAGAATATGATTTTCACCTACCGCGAGGTTGTGGCAATGATCAATAGCATCGCCAATGGCCTCTACAACCTCGGCTTGCGGAAAGGTGATCGCATCTGTCTATACATGACCAATCGTCCAGAGTATACCGTAACCTTTGTTGCCGCCACTTCAATCGGGCTGGTGGTAAGTCCGATGAATCCAGGTTATAAAGAGCGTGAGATTAGCTATCAGATTGAAAATGCTGAGGCAAAGGCTATTGTTATTCAACGCGAATTGCTACCTGTACTTGAAAAAGCCATGAGCCAGAAGGAGTTCCCCAATCTCGCACATATCATTGTGACGGGTGCGACCGTGCCGGAGACGATGCCGAATGCGATTACATGGGCTTCGATGATGCGAAGTTCGCCACCGACACTTCCACCTCATGTCGATATCAGTCCCGATGACCTCGCGGCACTTCCTTATTCTTCTGGCACAACAGGATTGCCGAAGGGAACAATGCTCACGCATCGCAATTTAACCGTTAACAACCTGCAATTCATCACATCGCTGCGTCCCACAAGTGCCGATGTCGCACTCAATTTTCTGCCGTTCTATCATATTTACGGCGTGATGCTCACGGGTGGGTTTCTGGCCTGTGGTGGAACACAGATCATTATGGAACGCTTCGACCTGTTGCAATCGCTGGAATTGTGCGAACAGTACGGCGTCACCTACTATTTCGCGGTTCCGCCGATTATCCTGGCTCTAGCGAATGCTCCGGTAGACCTGAGCAAGCTCAAAACCGTGAAGTTTATCCTCTCAGGTGCGGCCCCATTGCCGCCCGACCCGGCAAAGAAGCTCAATGAGAAAACGGGGGTTACTGTTGTGCAGGGCTATGGCCTCACAGAAGCCGCACCGCTCACGCACTCGCAACCATTTCCACTGATACGGCTGGAAAGCGTTGGTCTCCCTGTTTCCAACATGGAGCAGAAAATTGTGGATATCGAGACGGGAACGCGAGAGTTGCCCGTTGGCGAGGACGGCGAACTGATTGTGCGCGGCCCACAGGTGATGCAAGGCTACTGGAAGGCTCCCGAAGAGACCGCACGTGCTTTGCGTGATGGCTGGCTTTATACAGGTGATATCGGTCACGTCGATGAAGAGGGTTTCACCTACATCGTTGATCGTAAGAAAGAGATGATTAAGTATAAAGGTTTTGGTGTTGCGCCTGCCGAAATCGAGGCTCTCCTGCTCGAACATCCTGCTGTGATGGACTCCGCCGTTATTGGTGTACCAGATAACGAGGCTGGCGAACTCATCAAGGGCTTCGTCGTGGTACGTCCAGGTCACGATGTCACGCCCGACGACATCATCACTTTTGCGAATGGC
>DAIQNC010000484.1:0-3728 GCA_036788655.1 Ktedonobacteraceae bacterium | reverse complement strand
CTCAGCTTCGGTGGCGTTGGCGCGTGCATAGAGCAGGTTTTCGCGTACCGAGGCGTGGAACAGGTAGGTTTCCTGCGTCACAACGCCGATGAATTCGCCGAGCGACTCCAGCGCGTAGTCTTTGACGTTGCGTCCGTCGATAGCGACCTCGCCACTATCAACATCGTAGAGGCGGGGAACCATATAGGTAATCGTCGTTTTGCCAGCACCACTCGGCCCGACAAGTGCCGCGAGTTGTCCCGGCTGAATGTCGAATGAGACGTGATCGAGCGTTGGACGCTCCTCTTCTTCCTGTTTCTGAATAGCAATCGTTTTCGTTTCTATTGGCGAGGTAGCGTTCTTTGCCGTTCCATTGCCATTGTTCAAATCCGCAAAGACACTTGGTGTTTCGTCACTTTTATAGGTGAAAACAACATCTTTGAAGCTAATTTCTCCTCGTACTTCGTCGGGCTTCGGATGGAACGCATTCGGCTTGTTGCGAATGTCGATGGGCAGGTCGAGGGACTCGAAGATGCGGTCGAAGAGAGCTAACGCGCCTTGTATCTCTATCTGGATGCCGAGCAATTGTCCGACAGGGAAGAAGATGCGCGACTGCAACGTGGTGAATGCGACGATATCACCGAGGCTCAACGCGCCATGCTGCCGAAAAATGATCTGAAAGCCCGCGACGAGGTATATGATCGCTGGCATGATGGAGAAAAATGAGCCTATCAACATCATGAACCAGCGACCAATCATCTGCTGCTGCACTTCCAGGTTGGTCAGCTTCTGATTTTCTGTCTCGAACTGCTGCTGTTCGTATTTCTGGCGTCCAAAGGTCTTTGTCAGCAAAATGCCGCTGACGGAAAGCGTCTCCTGCATCATCGCGGTCAACGAGGCGAGGCTTTGTTGTGTGGCCTTACTGGTCGAGCGGCGCACATTGCCGAGCTTGAAGGTGATGAAGATGAAGAGCGGGAGCAGACACAGCGAGATGAGCGTCAACAACGGACTAATAATGACCATCGCTATGATTGTGCTGATAAAGGTCGAGACGTTGGAGACGATGCTGGTTGCAGTATCAGTAACGACCGATTGAACGCCACCCACATCGTTCGAGAGACGCGACTGAATCTCGCCTGTGCGTGTCGAGGTGAAAAAACGCAATGACATGCTCTGCAAATGCTCGTAGAGCCGATTGCGGAAGTCGCGCATCACGTTCTGACCGATAATATTGTTAAGGTAGGTCTGCCCAACGCCGATGATACCGGAAGTAATCGGTGTCACAATCATGATGGCGACGAAGATGATGAGTAGCGTCAGGTTGTGCTTGCCATATGCATCGTCGAAGATGTATTTAATCATCAACGGATTCACCAGACCGAGAATGGTGGTGAGGATGATAGCCGCAATGCCCAGCGCGATTTGAAATTTGTAGGGGCTGAATGCCTGGACGATACGCCTCACAGTACGTGAGTCCGTTTTGCGTCCCCGTTTCTTTTGTTCTTCTGCATAGGAAGCCATGCCGCCTCTCATGCCGTGAAAACCCATGTGGAACTCCTAAATTTATGAATCTTTATTTACTAATGTATAGTATATACGATATATCGCATTCTTACACCCGTTATGATGACGGTTTTTCTCCTGTAGATTTTGACAGGGTGCAGACTTGACGAAGAAGACCAGCGAGCAAGGCGGCACGTAACGGAATCGAGTCCACATACAGGTGTTCGCGTTCGAGATTGTGCATTCCGCCGCCAACTGGCCCCAGACTGTCTAGCGTGGGAACGCCCATTTCCATGAGCAGGTTTGCATCCGAAAGGCCACCTTTGCCCTCGGCACGGATGTTCAAGCCAAGTGCCGTACCCTCTTCACGTGCTAACTCGACGAGTTGTAGCAGTTCTGGTGTCGCCTGATAGGGTTTGCGGCCCGGCATTCGTATCAGGCGTGTCGAGGTGTCGGGAACATTGCGACTTGCGGCGATTTGTTCGAGCGCATCTGCTGCCGCATCGAGACCTTCCTGGGTATGGGCGCGAATCGAGATGTGGCAACTTGCTCTATCGGGAACCATATTCAATTGTTCATTGCTACTAATACGTGTCACGTTGGCAGTGACGCCGAAAAAGAGGGTGTTGATATTATGAATGGCGAGTATTTTATGGGCAAGCTCGATGACTGCCGAACGCCCCTTTTGCGGCTCCGCACCCGAATGTGCAGGAACGCCACTTACTTCAAGGATATACTTGTCGGCTCCCTTACGCGCTCTGGTGACAATTTCTGCCGAGCGTGACGATTCGAGGACAAAGCCAACATCGACCTGCCGTGCGATATCCTGTAAGAGTGGTGCGCTTCCCATAGAGCCAATTTCTTCATCATTGTTGATAACAACTATCAATTCCCCAAACGAGTCGAAGCTGTCTTCAAGCAATATTCGCAGAGTTGCAAGGCACATCACGAGACCGCATTTCATGTCGATGACGCCGGGGCCATAGGCGCGTCCATCATGAATACGAAATGGAACACGTTGCGTTGCATCAGCAGTATACACCGTATCGACATGTCCTACGAGTAGAATACGCTCTGTTCCATTCCCAGTGCGTCGTGCAACGAGATTATATCCGAATGCTGGCGAATCATGGAGCGTGACCGAAAAGCCAATTTCGGTAAACCATGCTTGCAGGTGCTGTATCGCTCGATTTATTCCCTCAATCTGTCCTGTGCCTGAGTCAATCATGATGAGTGACTCAAGACGTGAAAGTGTCTCATCCTGTATGGCCTGTAAACGTGGAAGATATTCCTGTGCATAAGTAGGTAAAGACATGAAATAACTATCCTATTCTTTAGTACACGATATCCCGTCGTGTATAGTAGGGGCGTACCCTTGTGGTCGCCCGTGAGTTGTTGTGGTCGCCCGTGAATTTCGAGAGAGTTTGCTATAAAACAGTACGTTTGATAGCCATTGTAGCATACTATCGCCGCTTGCTTCTTGACGGAAAACCCATCCTTCGTTACTATGAACAAAAAAGATGGGCAACGTGGATACGTGGAAGGGGAAGTGTGGTTATGACTAGTATTTCAAGTACACCGGGAATGTCTTCAAGTCCTGGGAAGTGGCAGGAGAGACAAGAGGGTCTTGTCGGTCAAACACTGTGCAATGATGAATATTATATCCAGCGTGTAATTGGATATGGGGGAATGGGTAAGGTCTATCTGGCCTCGCATAGCGAACTTGCTGTGCCACTGGCAATCAAGCAGACACACGCTGATGCTCCATTACCAGAGAGTGTCAAGGAAGAGTTAGATTACATACTGCAAGGGGGCGACCTCTCGAAACGTCCCAGGAGCCTTGCTTCGATAGAATTTCCGAATAGCGGAGGAGAGCATACCGACCGTTTCTTGCGGGAAGCTCTTTTTCTGGCGCGTCTACGTCATCCTGCGTTGCCAATGCTCTACGATTATTTTCTTGAAGGTGGCTCCTGGTATCTCGTCATGGACTACATTCCCGGCCCTACTCTCACTGATTATTTGCGCCAACAAGGGTCATTACCGCCCTTAGAAGCTCTCAACTACGCGATGCAGTTGTGTGATGTCTTCGACTATCTGCATAAGCAATCGCCACCAATTATTTTCCGCGACCTCAAACCCTCGAACATTCTACGTACCCCCGATGGACAATTGTACCTTATCGACTTCGGCATCGCACGTCACTTCAAACCCGGACAGGCAAAGGACACGATGGCCTTTGGTTCACC